>JBFJQB010000008.1:0-36202 GCA_041616855.1 Cognaticolwellia sp.
ATTGGTTTATTATTCTTCGTTGGCATGTTCTTTTTGCCGCTTGCACAAATGCTACCGGGATTTGCTGTCGACGGCGCGCTTATTTATGTTGCTATGTTGATGATGAGTTCATTACGTGGTTTAGACTGGGATGATCTTACCGAGTACGCTCCGGCAGTATGCACGACAGTAATGATGGCATTCACTTTTTCAATCGCAAATGGTATTGCTTTTGGTTTTATTACTTATACCGTGCTTAAACTTGGTGCAGGTAAGTTTCACGATATTTCGAAAGGTGTTTGGGCCTTAACAGCGCTCTTTATTGCCAAATTCATCTTCTTAAATTAATGCCATTTTTTTAGGGTGTTAATGAAAAAGTCTTACTTCGGTAAGGCTTTTTTTTTGCAGTTTGCATACACATTGGCTAGTGAGGGGTTGAGTTAATTAACCGCTAGAGGAAGTACCACTATTAACTACTTTTGTTGCGCTAAAGCGTCTTCAAGTGTGGTTAGGCATAACGCGACATTTTCACTTCTTGCGGCGTAACCCATCAAGCCAATGCGCCAAGCTTTGCCGGCAAAGTCCCCTAAACCACCGCCGATTTCTAAATTATATTGATTTAACAGGTAGCTTCTCACTGTTGCATCATCAATCCCTTCCGGAATATAGATGGCATTTAACTGCGGTAAGCGCTCTTCTTTAGGCACAATAAACTTAATGCCTAATTTTTCTAAACCTTTTGCTAAGGCTTCGTGTTGAGTTTGATGGCGCGCCCAACGATTCTCTAATCCTTCGTTTTGCAATTGTATTAATGCTTCATGTAGACCGTATAGGGAGTTTACTGGAGCGGTATGATGATAACTACGCTTGCCTTCACCAGACCAGTAACTCATAACAAGTGATTGATCTAAAAACCAACTTTGGACTTGAGTTTTGCGATTTTTGATGACCTTGACGGCTTTCTCACTAAATGAAATCGGTGATAAGCCTGGCACACAGGATAAACATTTTTGTGAGCCAGAATAAACGGCATCTATACCCCAGTCATCAACTTTAAGCTCGACACCACCTAATGATGTGACGGCATCAACAATGGATAAGCAATGGTGTTGCTGGGCTAATGCACACAAAGCTTTTGCATCTGATAATGCTCCGGTAGAGGTTTCGGCGTGAACAAAGGCTAAAAATTTAGCATCAGGGTTAGTTTTTAAAGCCGCCTCTACCTTATCAATTTCAACCGCTCTTCCCCAAGGCGAGTCAACAATGACAGCTTTGCCGCCAATGCGATTGACATTTTCAACCATACGATCGCCAAAAACGCCATTTCGACAAACGATAACTTTATCACCCGCTTCTACCAAGTTAACAAAACAGGCTTCCATACCCGCAGAACCTGGCGCTGACAGGGCAATTGTGAACTCATTTTTCGTTTGGAAGGCATATTGTAATAAGGCTTTTACTTCGTCCATCATGGTGACAAACAAGGGGTCTAAATGCCCAATAACCGGTCGTGATAATGACGATAAAACTTCTGGGCTGATGTCGGAAGGGCCGGGCCCCATTAGAATTCTACGTGGAGGAAGAAATGATTTAAAATTCATTCTATATGCCTTTATTTGATGTCGGTAATGATTAATGACTACGTTGATAACAAAACCTGTCACTAGTGTCAAGTTGCTCGATTGCCGGTAAATATCTCTTAAAATTTAGCACTGTTCGATAACAGGACTAAATATTCATAGTGATCTGGCTTCGTTTTTTTAATCTGTTTTAGATAAAATTCTATCTCAGTCTCAATATACCAGCTAATGCTTTGTTGAAATGTAAAGCATAGCTGAAATAAATAGCGGTTTATGTGTTTGCTTTGAAAAATGCCGCTTTGGTGTCATTGAGCAAAAAAAGGCTCTATTTTTAATATTGTACGTTATCGAGTCAGTGTTTTATCATGTTTTACAGATAACGAGTTGTTAGTTTAGTGGTTGTGCTGTGTGAAAAGTCACTTTTATTTAACTAACTAGTTGGTTAGTTTGTTTTAGTTTGACCCTGCATAAATTATATACAAATGAGGGTTGCAAAGTTATTTTTAACAAATGGAGCACCAATAATCATTATTCAATATAAAGGTGAAACAAATGCATTACAAAAATAATATTGCCGCAATACTTGTTAGCGTGGCTAGCTGTTATGCTGGCGTAGAAGTTACTAATGGTAGTTTTTAAAAATGCTGGCTTTGAGGTCCTGTTTTATTAATTTTATTGCCGGTAATAAGTGCTAAGCAGCCTAGTTTTTGGCTTTTGGCATATTTATCTCGGGTGGCAAGAAGTCCTCAGAACTAGCATTATGGGCGCTATACTTTGTGGTGTTTATATCTTTACAGGTAATATTATTGTGCCAATAATTTTGCATATATTTATAGACATTTATAGTGGGCTGCTCTGTTATTTTGCTATGCGTAAACAACCTTGCCTTATTCAGCAAAGTTAATATCCGTCATAAATAGTAAACAACAAAGCTTTACTGATTTGTGTACTTATAAAACTCGCCATCAAACACTTAGTCATTTTCTCGCTTAAGTGATTACAGGTTTTAATTTTTGTCAGAACTTTATTTAAAGGAGCTAATTAAATGTTGCAAGTATTAGCAATAGATCACATTGTGTTAAGAACGACCAAACTAGATGAAATGATCAAATTTTATCGTGAGGTTCTTGGTTGTACGATTGAGCGAGAAACCCCAAAAACTACTGGGCTTACGCAATTGAGAGCGGGTAATGCACTGATTGATTTGGTCGCGGTGAATAGTAAACTTGGTGCTATGGGCGGCGGTGCCCCTACGCAAACAGAACGAAATGTTGATCACTTTTGTTTGCAAATTAAGCCGATGTCAGAACAAGAAATTATTAATCATCTTGAAAATAATGGTGTCAAGATTGGTGAGTTTACCAGTCGATATGGCGCACAAGGTTTTGGTAATTCTATTTACATAGAGGATCCAGAACGTAATATTGTGGAATTAAGATGCCAAATTTAGGCCATTAAAACGATGCCGTAATATTTTTTAAATTTAGCACGCTAGCTTGAGTTTAGTTAAATAACGACCATGGCTTAAGCTGTATTGGCAACTATAGTGGGCTATGTTACGATTCCTCACTGCTGATACCGCTAGTGAAGTGTATAGTTTTAGTCGGTATTTTATTCATAAAATGGATGACTTTTTAGTATTATGTCACTTTTAAAGAACTAAGAGCGGAATTACCAAAGTCGCCCAATACTAAAAATAAATCTTTAAACTAAACCACACCTGTATAAAAATCACTCTGCTGGTAATGGTGAGCAAAATTTTATTCACACCAATCACCATCATTTAATCGAGATTGAAAATAAAGATATGCATAATGACTTTTGGAATTACCTCTTTGAAACTACAGAGCTAATTGAAGATATGGCTAACGAAAAACAAGATATACTTGCACAAGTTAGTGCTCGATTAGAAACTATCGAGTTGTTATATCTGCGACAGTTTGATCCTGCTGACTCATATCAGGAATTTGTTGCGGTTAAATTAATCCAGAGCATTTCACAGGCGATTAACAGGTAGTGATATGGCTAAGTTACCTATAAATGTTTTGTTTAGCAGAGAATATTCACAACTTAACGCTGCTATAGATATCTTGCCAGACGATAGCTTTAGGGTAATTGCTTGTCCGACAATTCAGATTTCTGCTGTTCAAAGCAGCCAACAGCTTGACAAAGACTTTACTGAATTATTAACTGCAGATTATTTAATTTTTACTTCTCAACATGCTGTTATTGAAACCATGCGAAACTTGAGCACTCTGGGTATTAGCACAGCCCAACTCAAGGCACTAAAAATATGTGCAGTTGGCCCTATGGTGGCTCGGCAGTTGGCTGAATATGACCTGAGTGTGGATATGATCCCTGAGGTTAATACTGCACAGTCATTAGGAGATTCGTTTTTGCCAGTCGCGCAGGATTCAGTGAAAATATTTTTCCCAAAAGGAAACAGAGCTGCGGCTACATTAGAACAAAACCTCAGTGAAAAAGGCTACCGGGTAGTGTCGCCGATTATTTATCAGACCGAATTTCGCAGTGTGCTTGAGGAGCAAGCACAAGTATTATTTGATGAGCAAAAAGTTGATTGCTTTGTTTTTACATCACCTTCTACTGTGCAGGCGTTATTATCGATATTAACGGCTGAAAATAATCTTGCAGCATTAAGTAATACGGTTATTTGCGCTATTGGCACAACCACTCATCAGGCGTGTCTGGATGCAGGGTTAACGGTGAGTATTATGCCAAAAGACTTTAGCATTGCCGGATTAGCACGGGCGATTGAAACCTTCTATCTAACAACGAATAGTCATTGAGTTGATGCACACAATGCTACCAATACAGGTAAATTTTAAGATTCGTTTAAGTTAAACTGAAAATGACTTAACCCGTTTTTTACAAATAAGCTCGAGTTAAAATTTTTATTTCTTAGGCTTAGGGGCATGTTGAGCAGCAATTATCACCAGCATTAAAAAAGCCAATTGCATAACGCAATTGGCTTTTTTCTTAGCTCTTCAGTTGACTGAAGGTTTTAACGACACCTAATCAAGAGTAGGGTTTGTTGGGCCTGCGGAGTGTCGGCTTGTTACTTGGCTAACCTGTGCAGTTTTACCTGACTTGGCATGCAAGGCTCTGTGTTCACTGGTAACAAAATCACGTGGAATAACACCATTACTAACAATCGTTTCTGGCTTGGTCATTGGCGCTGATGCTTTCCCCGAAGTTTTATTTGCTGCCGCTTTTACTTGACGCTTAATGTTTTTAACTTTAGCACGTACTTTCTTCGGCTTTTCTTCTGCTGTTGCTGGCTCAACGTCAGCTGAAGTTTCAACAGTCGCTGACGTATCATCATTTGACGGTGCTTCAACAGCCGTTGCGGCCTCAACAGTCGGTGCTGCTTCCTCTTGCTCAAGAGAAACTGGCTGTTCTACTTTAGTTTCTACTTCTGCAGGTGCTGCAGGCTGAGAATTTTCTGTTTGTACTTCAACCGTTGGCGGCACTTCTTCAACCGGTGCTGGTGTTTTTTCAGCTTGAGTTGTTTCTGCTACAACGTTTGTCGGTTGCTCTGTTTCTTGCACAGCTGATTTAGTTTCCTTTGTTTGCGGCTCATCAAAAGGTAAGTTTTGTTGAACTTCATTCTCAGGGTTATTAATCACTTGTGTTAGCGCGTCTGCTTGTACTTTTTGAACTTGTTCAACGGTCGGCGTTGACTCAGTAACGTCATTATTAGCATTAAGCTCATTGGCAACGTTATTTGTTGCTTCTGTACTTTGCTCAGGATAACGCGCTGTAACAGGATCTTCAGTAATTTCAGTACTTACATTAGTAGCTTCTGCGTTTTGTTTACGGCGTTGACCGTGTGCACGCATATGGCGAGGAGAGCGGCGGCTTCTTGGGCGTTGCTCGTCTTTTGCTTTGCTTGCGGTTTGCTCAACAGTGGTGTTCTCAATGTTATTAGTGGTTTCTACCGCTACTGCGTTGTCAACTTTATTAGCTTCACTAACATTTTTTTCAGGTGCATTGGTGTTTGCTGTGTTAGTTGCAACTTTGTTACTTTCAACAGCTGTATTGTTTTTATCACCGGTATTAACACGAACTTTTTTGCGATTATTACGACGTTGACGACGTTCAGCTACTTTTTCTTCTTTTGGCTTTTGCACTCGTTCTTTCTGAGGTTTAGCTGCTGTTGCCGGTTTATTTTGGTTATTCGTTTTATTATCACTAGTATCTTGAGGTTTACGCTTGTCATTGCGACCTTCCGTACGAGTGTCGTTACGATTTTCATTACGTGAATCGTTACGGTTGTTACGACGCTGCCCCTGACGGCCTCTTTGCGGGCGACGCTCACTATTTCTAGTGTTGCTAGCTTGTGGCTTTTTCGGGGCTGGCTTAACTTCTTCTTCAGCGACAAAAAGTGACTTAACCCAAGCAATAGCACTGGTGATTAAGTTCTTAGATGCAGGTGCTGTTTTTGCTGGAGTTGTCTTTTGCTCAGCTGGCTGCTTCTGTGCTTGCTTAGGTGAAGACATACCTTGTAGTAAAGGTTCAACACGCTTGTTGGCTTCCTTATCAAACTTAGGCATAACCGCTTCTTCAGGCGCATTTAGTTTATGCTCAACATCGTAGCTCGCTTCTTCAATGCTTTCGTCTTTCTTAATGCGAACCACTTCATATTGTGGTGTAACCATATTAGGATTAGGAATGATCAGAATATTGACATTGTGATGCTTTTCAACATGAAAGACAGAGCGACGTTTTTCATTTAATAAATAAGTAGCAACAGGAACTGGCACTTGTGCTTGAACTTGCTGGGTATTGTCTTTAATGGCTTCTTCTTCCATTAAACGCAGTACTGACAATGCTAATGATTCAACACCGCGAACATGGCCGGTACCATTACAACGAGGACAAACGCCTTGGCTCGTTTCACCAATAGAAGGGCGTAAACGTTGGCGTGACATTTCAAGTAAACCAAAACGAGAAATACGACCTAATTGGATACGCGCTCGGTCTTGTTTAACCGCGTCGCGCATTCTGTTTTCCACTTCGCGTTGATGACGAACTGGTGTCATATCGATGAAATCGATAACCACTAAACCACCTAAATCACGTAAGCGTAATTGGCGAGCAATTTCTTCAGCTGCTTCTAAGTTCGTGTTGAATGCGGTTTCTTCAATGTCGCTGCCTTTAGTTGCACGGGCAGAGTTGATGTCGATCGAAGTCATAGCTTCTGTTGGGTCAATAACGATTGAACCACCAGACGGCAAGCGCACTTCACGCTGAAATGCCGTTTCGATTTGAGATTCAATTTGATAATGCGTGAATAAAGGCACGTCATTAGTGTAAAGTTTAACTTTACTTAAAAAATCTGGACGAACGATTTCAATGTGCTTTTTCACGCTTTCGAATATTTTCGGGCGATCAATTAGCACTTCACCAATATCACGACGCAAATAGTCGCGAATAGCACGCAAAATAACGTTGGTTTCTTGGTGAATTAAAAACGGTGCTGGGCGGCTTGCAGCTGCTTCTGATATGGCATTCCAGTGGTGCAATAGCACATTTAAATCCCAATCAAGCTCTTCAAACTCTTTACCAACACCGGCGGTGCGAACAATTAAGCCCATACCTTTAGGTAACGTTAGTTTACTTAATGATGTTTTTAAATCAGTGCGTTCGTCACCTTCGATGCGGCGGGAAATACCACCAGCACGCGGGTTGTTAGGCATTAACACTAAGTAGCTACCCGCAAGGCTAATAAAGGTGGTTAACGCTGCGCCTTTTTGGCCACGTTCTTCTTTATCAATTTGCACGATAACTTCTTGGCCTTCATGCAATACTTCTTTGATATTTGGACGACCTTGGAAGCTGTAACCTTTAGGGAAGTATTCACGAGCGATTTCTTTCATTGGTAAGAAACCGTGACGATCAGCCCCGTAGTCAACAAAAGCCGCTTCTAACGACGGTTCAATACGGGTGATTTTAGCTTTGTATATATTGGATTTTTTTTGCTCGTGGCCAGGACTTTCGATATCTAAATCATAAAGTTGTTGACCATCGACTAGGGCTACACGCAATTCTTCTGATTGGGTAGCATTAATTAACATACGTTTCATAGTTTGTGTGACTCATTTTTATAGTCACAACACACCATTGCTTAGAACACAAAGTCATCTATCGCTATGGTAACAGCAACTTGTCAGCCTCACGGGTGTCAATCTTACTACGCCATATTACGCAGCAAGCTGTTAAAAATTCTGGATTGTCTAATATAACTGAGGTGTTTAACACCGCAGTGAAATTGATTCTTTATGTGCTCAGCCTGTGTGCTGTGCGCAACAGAAAATTAAGTTCATCGTAAGGTTTAGTTCGATATAAGTATCGTGTTTTCTAATGACTTAACGATTGAAAATGTGACTTATTTTTTCTGTTTAATTACATAATCGCTTTATTGCGCCGGACAAAATGTTTATGCGCTTTGTTTTGACAAGTTACACGCGTCAAATTTGCAATTGGCCTTACTTTTAATATCTCGACAATGATATTTGGTAAAATTGTCTAATATTAACGTGGCCGCATTTTTGCCTCTTACGTCTCGCTTAAAGCATCCTTTTTACTCGTTACGGCTAAAATGTAGCGGTAACCACTTTATTATCACACTTTATTTCTAGATTAGCCAACAAAATCCTCGTTTTAATTGCCTGTAATTGGAAAAAAATATGTTAAACTGCGAGCAATCATGGTTCCTAGTAAAACTCTTATGACTGATAGCCCAAAACCACAAGTTAGATTTATCACTGTAGACAGCGAAGACGCGGGTCAACGTATCGATAACTTTTTAGTAAAAACCCTAAAGGGGGTGCCAAAAAGTATGTTGTATCGTCTATTGCGAAAAGGTGAGATCCGCGTTAATAAAAAACGGACAAAACCAGAATACAAGTTAGTTGATGAAGATATTATTCGTGTTGCACCTATCCGTGTCTCGGAAAATACCAACACGGTTTCTACGCAATTAAATGTTGTTGCCAATTTAGAGAAGCAAATATTATTTGAAGATGAGCGTTTAATCGTTATCAATAAGCCTTCTGGCATGGCCGTGCATGGTGGTAGTGGTTTAAGTTTCGGCTTAATCGAAGCATTAAGGGCATTACGACCCGATGCGCGTATGTTAGAGTTAGTACACCGTCTTGACCGTGATACGTCTGGCTGCTTAGTCGTGGCGAAAAAACGTTCTGCTTTGCGAAGTTTGCATGAACAACTGCGCAATAAAACAGTGCAAAAGTTTTACCATGCCTTAGTGAAGGGGCGTTGGTCGACAAAATTAACTCGCGTTACTGAAAGCTTAAAGAAAAATGATTTAAAATCCGGTGAACGCGTAGTGGTTGTCGATAATATCAATGGTAAAGAGTCCGAAACGCGTTTTAAAGTTATCCAACATTATAAGAATGCCACACTCGTTAGAGCTTTCCCTGTTACGGGGCGTACGCATCAAATTCGTGTCCATTGTCAAACCAAAGGTCACTCGATTGCCTGTGATGCAAAATATGGTCATGAAGACTTTGATCTAGAAATGAAAACACTTGGCTTAAAGCGTTTATTCTTACATGCTGCCAGTATTGAGTTTACTCATCCGTTAACAGAACAAAGAATAAAGATTGAAGCACCCTTAGAGCCTTCTCTTGAAAAGTTATTGAAGAAGTTAACTAAAGCCGATGTTCATTAATCACAAAGACGACGGAAGTCACCTCTACAAACATTATTGAATACTGAGCGTAGCTTTAAGCTGTCAGTTTGAAGCTTTCAGTCAAGCCAACTAACCATGAATGTGATACTTGTTTGAACTGATGGTAGATAGCTTCGAACTTAAAGCTACGTTTAAATTTACTATTTTGCTTCATCACTGTGATAAATGAGGCGCTTTCGCTTCACTATAAAGTGAGTCAATCATCGTAGTGGCGACTTTATTCACCTATTGTTAATGTGGATGTATTGCAGAATAAAAATTAAGTTTGGTAGGTTATTGGGCGACTGAAGTCGCCCCTACAACTCTTTGATTAAACGTGTGGCTTGTGTTTTATTCCTTCAAGCATGGTTTAGTACCCAGAAGAGGTTAATTTATTATTGCTCAGCTAAAACATCAACACCGTGCTGCTTTAATAGCTCAACCAGCTTAATTAACGGTAAACCTATTAAGGTGTTTGGGTCATCACCCTCTAGCTTTTTAAATAAACAAATACCTAAACCTTCACTTTTAAAACTTCCCGCACAGTTATATGGTTGTTCAGCATGTAAGTAGTTTTCTATGTCGCTGCGCGAAAGTTCGTTAAAATGCACTAAGAAAGGTTCTCTTAAAGCTGTGGTGTAATCTAAACCACTATCGTAGACACATAAACCGGTATAAAAGACCACGGTTTTATTGCTAAACTTTTCGAGTTGCTTAACCGCATTTTCAAAGTTATGGGGTTTGCCGAGAATTTCTCCATCACACATTGCCACTTGATCTGAGCCAATAATTAATGCATCGGGAAATTCGCTTGCCACCGCTTTAGCTTTTTCAATCGCTAAACGTTCGACTAATTCAACGGGCGATTCATTTTCAAAAGCGCTTTCATCTATATCAGGTTTAGCGCAGACAAAGGGAATATTTAATTTAGCTAAAATCTCTTTACGAAATGGGGAAGTGGAGCCTAAAACAAGTTTTTTCATTAATATCACTCAAAATATAAACAGATAGCTGTTAATATATGGACTATCTTGAGTTTTTAAACAAATTTAGCTATTTTTCTTTTGACACTAGCCGATTGGCACTTTATTATGCGCGCCTTATGCAGAATCTTAAACTCCCGATAACGATAGACCCATCCAGAAGCGCACAGCGAAAGTTAGTGTGTGAAGGATACTTTGAAGTATCTGGGATGAATAGATTGCTTGCTGTGTGTAATCCACAGAGTGAGCAAGTGCAAGTAAATGCAAATTTTAGTCTGGATGAAGTAGGTTTGGTAGTAATATCAGGCAGCTCATCGGCAACAGTAGCATTAACTTGTCAGCGATGTACTGAAGAGTTCGAATTGGCATTAGAAGTAGAGTTTACTTTTAGTCCGGTGAAAAACGCTGAAGCTGCAGCTGAGTTGCCGTCATATTATGACGCAATTGAATTAGATGAAAATGGTGAAGTTAACTTGCGAGAGTTAGTGGAAGATGAGTTTTTACTCGCGATTCCATTAATTCCAAGGCATCCAATCAAAGATTGTCAGTCTCCATCTGATAGTGTTTGGGGGGAGTTGCCTGAAGAGCTAGAAAAACCGAATCCATTTGATGTATTGAAACAACTTAAGTAGTTAATTTTAGCTAATAACCGATTTTAGGAGTAGGCAATGGCAGTTCAAAAGAGCAAAAAGTCTCGTTCAAGACGTGGCATGCGCCGTTCACACGACGCAGTAACGGCAACGCATTTATCAACAGATCCAGTATCTGGTGAATCTCATCGTCGTCACCATGTAACAGCTGATGGCTTTTACAAAGGTGTTAAAGTAATCAATAAGTAATCTGTAACGATTACCTTGATTAATCTAACCATAGCGTTAGATGTTATGGGGGGCGACCAAGGCCCCCACGTAACACTTCCTGCAGCCATACTTGCTGTGGAAAATAACCCCCATCTTCACTTACAACTTTGCGGTGACGAATCTGTCATTGTTGCAGCACTTTCAAAAAAACAATTTTACCCTCATCCAAGAATAAGCATATTTCCGACGACTCAGGTTGTTGAAATGGATGATAAGCCTATTTTTGCCCTGCGTAATAAAAAACAGTCGTCAATGCGCAAAGTATTAGACTTAGTGCATGATGGTCGAGCACAAGCCTGTGTCAGTGCGGGTAATACCGGTGCACTTTTTTCCATGGCTCACTTTGTTTTAAAAACCTTACCTGGAGTAGAACGCCCAGCGCTGATCTCTGCATTACCCAGTAATAAACCGGATCAGCATGTTTTTATGTTGGATTTAGGGGCAAATGTGTTTTGTGATTCGAGCGTTTTATACCAATTTGCCATTATGGGCTCTGTCATGGCAAAAGAGGTCGACGGCATTGAAAATCCGAAAGTCGCGCTATTAAACATGGGGGAAGAAGATAATAAAGGCAGTGATCATATTAAACAAACTGCTCGCTATTTACAGGAAAATAATGAGATTAATTATATTGGCTTTATTGAAGGTAATGATATTTTTACGAATAAAGCGGATGTGATTGTTTGTGATGGCTTTGTCGGCAATGTTGCGTTGAAAACCTGTGAAGGTGTCGCCAGAATGGTGTATATGCAACTACAAGAAATCATTAAAAAGCACTTTTTAGCACAAATTATGGGCAAATTGTTGTCTCGACCGTTAAAAAAACTCTTTAAACCCATGAACCCCGACCAGTATAACGGCGCAAGTTTGATAGGATTGCGCGGTATTGTGGTGAAAAGCCATGGTAACGCCAATGTAACGGCTTTTTATACTGCTATTATGGAAGCTGTTACTGAGGTTGAACGACAAGTACCAAATAAGATTAAAGCTAAGCTTGAACATGGTTTGTGCGATAAAGAATAAGTTTTATTGTCGATTTATTACATAACAATAAGTTTGGCGAATAAAAACGGTGTAGCACTATTAATGGTTAATTCCGTAATAGTTAAAAAATTAAAAATAATTAGGTCTAATAATGCAAAATAATTTAGCGTTTGTCTTTCCCGGTCAAGGTTCACAATCTCTAGCGATGCTGGCAGATTTTGCAGACAACGAAGTTGTACAAGGTACTTTTTCTGAGGCGTCTGCCGCTCTGGGTTACGATTTATGGCAATTGGTTCAACAAGGCCCCGTCGAAAAACTAAACCAAACCAACTTTACTCAACCTGCACTATTAACGGCAAGTGTTGCACTTTGGCGTTTATGGCACGCAACATCATCGAGCACACCTGCACTATTAGCGGGTCATAGTTTAGGTGAGTATTCAGCACTAGTGTGTGCTGGGGTATTATCGTTGGCTGATGCGGTAAAATTAGTTGAAAAACGTGGCGAATACATGCAAGCCTCGGTACCTGAAGGCGTCGGTGCTATGGCGGCAGTTATTGGCCTAGATGATCAAATTATTATGGAAGCCTGTACGAAAGCGGCCAATGATGAAGTGGTTTCTGCAGTAAATTTTAATTCACCAGGCCAAGTGGTTATCGCTGGTCATAAAGCGGCTGTAGAGCGTGCTGGGGTATTATGTAAAGAAGCGGGCGCAAAACGTGTGCTGCCTTTACCCGTGAGCGTACCATCTCATTGTGCCTTAATGAAAGATGCGGCAGAAAAACTTGCTGAAGAATTTAACAATGTTACGTTTAATGAGCCTTCTATCCCAGTGGTTAATAATGTCGACGTTGCGATTGAAAACTCAGTAGCGGCGATCAAAACCGCCTTAATCAAACAATTATATAGCCCGGTTCGCTGGACTGAAACCATTCAATATTTAGCAAAAAATGGCATTGAACATGCGATAGAAGCTGGACCTGGTAAAGTATTACAAGGTTTACTGAAGCGCATTGACAAAACTATTAGTTGTCAATCTGTTAATGACAGTGCGTCATTAACTAAAGCATTAGAATCAATAGAGTAAATTATATGTTTTCATTAGAAGGTAAGGTCATTTTAGTGACTGGCGCAAGTCGTGGTATCGGTAAAGCGATTGCATCACAACTTAAAGCGTTAGGTGGTAATGTAATTGGTACGGCAACATCTGAGCACGGTGCTGCTAATATCAGCGAATACTTAGGTGAAGGGCAGGGATTAGTATTAAATGTCACTGATGATGCATCTATTAGCGCTATGTTTGATTTGATTAAAGAAAAGCACGGTGCAGTAGATATTTTAGTCAACAATGCTGGTATTACGCGTGATAATCTTATGATGCGTATGAAAGATGATGAGTGGAATGATATTATCGATACTAACCTCACCTCAGTATTTAAAATCAGTAAAGCGGTATTACGCGCCATGATGAAGAAACGTAATGGCCGTATTATTAATATTGGCTCAGTTGTTGGTACTATGGGCAATGCGGGGCAGGTAAATTACGCGACAGCAAAAGCTGGTTTAATTGGTTTTACGAAATCATTAGCACGTGAAGTGGCTTCTCGTGGTATAACCGTAAACACCGTTTCACCAGGTTTTATTGATACTGATATGACCCAAACATTAACGGATGAGCAAAAAGAGGGTATTTTTGCTCAAGTTCCAGCAAATCGTTTAGGTAAACCTGAAGAAATTGCCAATGCCGTTGCTTTCTTAGCATCTGATTCTGCGGCGTACATTACGGGTGAAACATTGCACGTAAATGGCGGTATGTACATGGTTTAACATCAATGAGCTTTAGGGCTACTTTATGTTAAATTTGAATAAATTATAAACTGTCACAGGTTAGACCAGCGAAAAAGTAAAATTAGAAGCTTGCATGGTTGGCTTTTGACGAATAAACTACACACAATTTTGAAAAATTGTATTTTCTAGCAAAGGAAGAAAAATGAGTACTATTGAAGAACGCGTAAAAAAAATTACTATTGAGCAACTTGGTGTAAGCGAAGACGAAGTAAAAGTTGAAGCTTCTTTTGTTGATGACTTAGGTGCTGACTCTTTAGACACTGTTGAATTAGTAATGGCGTTAGAAGAAGAATTTGATACTGAAATTCCAGATGAAGAAGCTGAGAAAATCACCACAGTTCAAGCAGCAATCGATTACGTTACTGCTAACCAGTAATAATAAACGAATGTAATTGATTTCAGGCGGTTTAATTACCGCCTGATTTGTTTTTACCGTTTGAAAAACTAGCCTAACTGCTTCACAGCCAAATGAAGTGTTGAAACAGTTAACTATAAACCTCGCTAATATTCAATTCTAATCGGAGGCAACACATCTCATGAGACGCGTTGTAGTTACCGGCCTTGGCATGCTTAGTCCATTAGGCAACAGCCCTGAATCAACCTGGCAAAACTTACTACTTGGTAAAAGTGGTATATCTGACATTACGCATTTTGATACCTCCGCGTATCCGACGCGATTTGCTGGTTTAGTAAAAGATTTTGATGCACAAGACTATATGGCTCGTAAAGAAGCCAAAAAAATGGATCTATTTATTCAATATGGCGTTGCCGCTGGTGTGCAAGCTATCAAAGACTCTGGTTTAGAGATCAACGAAGACAATGCCCAGCGTGTTGGTGTTGCTGTTGGCTCAGGGATTGGAGGTTTAGGCCTTATTGAAGAAAATCATGAAAAATTATTAAAAAGTGGGCCACGTAAGTTATCACCGTTTTTTGTGCCTTCAACCATAATCAATATGATCTCAGGACATTTATCAATCATGTTTGGCATGAAAGGGCCAAATATTTCGATTGTGACCGCGTGTACCAGTGGCGTACATAACATTGGCCACGCTGCTCGCATGATCGCTTATGGTGATGCTGATGCTATGGTGGCTGGTGGGGCAGAGAAAGCTTCAACCACGTTAGGTTTGGGCGGCTTTGGCGCAGCTCGTGCCATGTCAACCCGAAATGATGCTCCGCAGCAAGCCTCACGCCCTTGGGATAAAGACCGTGACGGTTTTGTTTTAGGTGATGGCGCGGGGGTACTGGTACTTGAAGAGTATGAACAGGCAAAGGCTCGTGGTGCAAAAATTTATGCTGAACTGGCTGGTTTTGGTATGAGTGGCGATGCCTATCACATGACATCACCTCCTGCGGATGGTGCTGGCGCTGCTTTAGCCATGCAAAATGCCATTAATGACGCGAAGGTTGATATTGCTAACATTGGCTATATCAATGCGCACGGTACTTCAACCCCCGCGGGTGATATTGCCGAAACCAATGCGGTTAAATCTGTTTTTGGTGATTTAGCTCATAATCTTATGGTTGGTTCAACGAAATCAATGACCGGTCATTTACTTGGCGCTGCCGGTGCAGTGGAAGCCATATTTAGCATACAAGCGTTGGTTAATAATGCCGTACCGCCAACGATTAATTTGGATAACCCCGATGAGGGCTGTGATCTCGATTATGTCGCTCACACCGCACGTGATGCAAAATTAGACTACGTGTTATGTAATTCATTTGGTTTTGGTGGCACGAACGGCTCGTTGATCTTTAAGAAGCTTTAAATACTAAGGAAATATCGCTAACGAAGCTGAATTTAATTCATTTTTGTTACTAAACCGCTTGAACTCAAAACCTTAAGCCTGAATACTTAAGCTAAGTATTCAGGCTTTTTTATGGTAATTATGGTGTTAAGTTTTGTAAATGGTCAAGAAACAAGCCTACTATCCATTGATGATCGTGGTTTAGCCTATGGTGATGGTTGCTTTACTACCGCTCTAGTGAACAATGGTGATGTGATGATGTTACCACAGCATCTTCAGCGCTTAGTGCAGCAAAGCCAGCAGCTCGGCTTACCAAAATTTGACATAAATGCGTTAGTAGCAACTATCAGTAAAATCACTACTGGTATAACGCTTGGGGTAGTTAAGATTATTGTCACCTGTGGCAGCGGTGGTCGTGGTTATTCACGCCTTGTTGCAGGGCAGGCTAGCGTGATTGTGTCATTACATGATTACCCTAAAGTTTATTCCCAATGGCAAAAACACGGCATCAGTGTCGGAATCAGCAAGCAACAACTGGGCATTAACCCAATGCTTGCAGGTCTAAAACATTTAAATAGACTGGAGCAGGTTTTGTTAAGGACTGAATTAGATAAACGTCCTGAGGATGATTTGCTAGTGAGCGATATTAATGGCACCGTGATCGAATGTTGTAGTGCTAATGTCTTTTGGTTGAAGGCGGGGCAATGGCACACACCGTCTTTATCAACTGCGGGTGTGGCAGGGTTAATGCGGGCCAATATTTTGTTAACTCAACAGCATATTCAACAAGGTGATTACCCCATTGCACAACTAACTAATATTGATGCCATGTTTATTACTAATGCCATTTTAGGTATAGTGCCGGTAAAAATATTTAATGGCCAAAACTTGGATATGTCTCCAGTTAACAGCATAAAAAATCGATGCTTAAGTACGATAAGTTAAAATATCAAGATGAAAATAAAAAACCTACGTTTGCCGCGGTTGATTAAAAAAACTTTAGTTACTTTATCGCTTACTGCGCTATTAAGTATTTTAATTGCTGCACTACTCATGATCAGCGCAGAAGTGAAAATTCAGCAACCATTAGCGATAAAGCAAGCTGAGTTATTAACGATTAAACCTGGCACCTCCTTTAATGGTTTTTCAAAGCAATTAGTCACCAGAGGTTGGTTGGATAATCGCTTTTGGCTACGTAGTTATGTCAAATTCAATCCTCAACTAAGCATCATCAAGTCAGGTACATATCAAGTTCCGGCGAATGTCACCATGTTTGACTTACTTAGTTTAGTGGTATCAGGGAAAGAACATCAATTTTCGATTACCTTTATTGAAGGTACTTCAATCAAACAGTGGCTTGAATTACTCAACAAAACTAACAATATCACTCATCAATTACCTTCGGTCTTCACTGACGGTGAAACAAATGACTTTGCGGTGTCATTTGTCAATAACGATAAAAAGATGCAGGCTCTTAGTTTACTAGCTCAACAATTTAAAATCGCAAGTAATAATCCAGAAGGATACTTCTACCCTGATACTTACGCTTTTTCAGCAGGGGACTCAGATGTTGATATTCTTAGCCGAGCGCATAATAAAATGATGCAAGAGCTTGATATACGCTGGCAAAATCGTGATCGAAATTTGCCTTACAAAACTAAGCATGAAGCGTTAACGATGGCATCGATCATTGAAAAAGAGAGTGGTATGTATGCGGAACATGAAATTATTGCTTCTGTTTTTATCAACCGTCTTAATAAAAAAATGCGTCTACAAACCGATCCAACTGTTATTTATGGTTTAGGTGAGAATTATTACGGGGATATAACATTTAAACATCTGCGAGATAAAACACCGTACAATACCCGTAAAATAAAGGGGTTAACCCCAACGCCAATTGCTATGCCGGGTAAAAATGCTTTAGATGCTGCTTTTGCACCAGCCACAACAAATTACTTGTATTTTGTCAGTAACGGCAATGGTGAACATATATTTACCACAAACTTACAAGATCATAATCGAGCTGTAAAAAAATATCAGCTGAAAAAATAAATTAGGTATAAATCAATGAGTTCAAAAGGAAAGTTTATTGTTGTTGAGGGCATTGAAGGCGCAGGGAAGTCTTCGGCTATTAGCGTGATTGAAGCGGTGTTAAATAAACATAACATTGCTTTTATAAAAACACGAGAGCCGGGTGGCACACCTTTAGCAGAAGCACTGCGTGATATTGTTAAGTCGGCTAGCCATGAAGAAGTATTAACTCAAGAAACAGAACTGTTGTTAATGTATGCAAGTCGTAGCCAATTGTTAGCAAATAGAATATTACCAGCATTAGCGAAAGGGACATGGGTCATTGGCGATCGTCATGATTTATCTTCTCGCGCTTATCAAGGTGGTGGACGACAATTTGATGATACTATAATGAACGCAATAGCTGATGTTACTTTAAAAGGCTTTACTCCCGATTTAACGCTTTATTTAGATATTGCGCCAGAGTTAGGCTTAGCACGAGCACAAGCACGTGGCGAGTTAGACCGCATAGAGTTAGAAAAAATTGAATTTTTTCAACGCGTGCGTAATAAGTATCTGAGCTTAGCAAAAGAGTCTAACAGCACCGGTATTATTGATGCGAGTCAAGATATGCAGGCCGTGCATAAAAATGTCAGTGACGCAGTTGAAGCATTTATTAGCGTACAACAAGGTTAACAGATGAAAACGTGGTTACATGCGCACCAGCAACAAATATCGCGACAAATTCACAAGAATAAACTGCCCCATGCTTTATTACTATCTGGGGTACGGGATGCTGGTCATGAAGATATTGCGCATTGGTTGATCCAAGTATTGTTATGTCAAGCTCCAAGCGAACAGGTTTACAACGAAGACTTAGCAATTATTCAGCCTTGTGGTAACTGTAAAACCTGTAAGTTGTTTGCGAGTGATAGTTATCCAGATCACCTGACTGTCGTAAATGATAAAAATACTATCGGCGTAGACTTAATACGAAAATTAAGTCAATTTTTTGAACGCACAGCTCACATTGGACAAGCGAAAACCGCATGGGTTAATCACGCAGATACTATGACCGTTTCGGCCGCTAACGCTTTACTAAAAACGTTAGAAGAGCCTACAGCTGACAGCTTTATTATTTTAACAACGGATCGCAGTGATATGTTGCTTCCAACAATCATTAGCCGTTGCCAAAAAATTGAAATTCGCCCCCCTGTAGGTGAAAAACTGTTAGCTGAGTTTGACCACCAAGCTGGTGACGCGTTTACTAATTTAAGTCATCTAAGTGACTTAACCGATTCTTCAGCAGTCGTTGCATTTACAGATTTTCGTGATAAGGTCGAACAATATTTAACTGCTCGTCAACACAGGAGTGAGGTATTGGCTATTTTAGTTGATAGCCGCGAAGGCTTTCGCTGGTTAGAGAAAATAGTGGTTGATTTGATGCGCAAGCAATGGGGTTGGCAAGCAGCCGAAGACCAACAAGAGCAAAGCTGTGCCCTCAACAAGCAACAGTTATGGCAGGTATATAATTTAGTTCAAGCCGCTAATGTAAAACTAAAAACATTAGTGCAAGTTAACCGGCAGTTTTTAAGTGAAAAATTACTCGCCAATATAAGTGTTGTTGTACATAAAAACGAGCAAAAAGTAGAGGGATGATTTTGGAAAATATTACACTTGAATTTATTTCAGACCGTGATTTATATCAGTCATATATGCCATTTATGAAAAATGGCGGTTTATTTATTCGCACCACAGATCATTTTGAATTAGCCACCGATGTCAATTTAATTGTTACCTTACCTGATTCATTAGAATCTTCTGAAATTAAAGGTAAAGTATCTTGGATAACACCTATTGGTGCTCAAAATGGCACGCCTGCGGGTATAGGGGTGAGTTTTATTGAAGATCCAGACAATATTCGGAATCAAATAGATAAATCGATTGGGCGGTTGCTCAACTCTTCTGAGCCAACTTTAACCATGTAACAGCGGTATTTACATTAATGTAAGTAGCGCTATTTATCATAAAAAATATTCACCTTAATTTAGAGCACATTCGTGCGGAGTACCCCAGTGTTTATAGATTCTCATTGTCATTTAGACCGATTAAAACTCGAAGAATTTGACAATAACTTAGATAATGTTGTTGAAGCAGCGCTTAGCGAAAAAGTAAATACCTTACTGTGTGTGAGCGTAACGCTACAAGATTTTCCCGCTATGGCAGAGCAAACTTCGAAATATGATAATGTTTGGCTTACTTGTGGCGCACACCCGCTTAATCAGGATGATGAAATCGACCCTGAGCAGTTGAGCAGCCTTGCCACGGATTCACGAGTAATCGCAATCGGTGAAACAGGCCTCGATTACTTCTATGCGCCAGAAACTAAACAAGTACAACTCGACTCATTTCGCAAACATGTACGGGTAGCAAATCAGCTTAACAAACCCCTGATCATTCATACGCGAGATGCTCAGGAAGATACCTTAGCTATTTTAAGAGCAGAAAAAGCAGCAAACGTTGGCGGAATTTTACATTGCTTTACTGAAAGCTGGGAGATGGCAGAACAAGCGATAGCGCTAGGGTTTTATATTTCCTTTTCAGGCATTGTTACCTTCAAAAATGCTAGTGCCTTAAGAGAAGTGGCGAAAAAAGTACCTTCAGATCGCTTTCTCATTGAAACAGATGCGCCCTATTTAGCACCAGTACCTCATCGTGGTAAACAAAATCAGCCTGCATACGTGGTGGAAGTAGCAAAGCATCTTGCGAGTATTCGTGGCACTTCAGTTGCTGAAATTGCCCGACAATCAAGTGAAAACTTTCATCGTTTGTTTCCTCAAACGAGTATCTAATACTCGTTTTCCACGTATGTTGTGAACTCTAATTAACGGCACTAAAGTGCCGTTAATTATTCGGCGCAAAATATAATGAAAAAGCGCTTTAATCTACCATCACTTTACATAAACGTTGATGCAAAAAAATGCCCAAAACTATGGCTAGTTTCGGGCTTAGGGGATGGCTCAAAAGGAGGTGAGCCTGCGCTAATAACCTGTCAAATGTATCTGTAAAGCATATTTAAAAACAAAAACTCTAATCATAATACCCGATACCAAATGAGTTGCGAGCAACAAGAAGATAATTTACTTGTAGACTTAAGTGTAGTGTATGCCTTTATAAATGCAAAAATAAATCAAATTGGACTTTCTGATCTTTTAAACCATTGAAAATAAGCGTTTAATTTGTTTTTTTTAAGTGTGCTTATTGATCTGTACACTGGGTTGTGCACTGTATATATACTGTTTTTCCACAGCTTGTTACTGGGTGGCTGACTAGGTAATAATATATTTATATGTCATGATATTTAACATTAAGAATAAAAATAAAAGAGCAAAGGTTTGTTAAATCGTATTTGGAGCGGGTTTTTCTTTATTGCATTTATTTCTGCTATGGTGCAATGGCTGGTTTTTGAGCAAATTTTAATTTTTGAAGAAATGGTTAATGCCATTTTTTCCATGGCTAAGGTAACAGTCGAGATTGCAATTGGCCTGATCGGTATTCTAAGCTTTTGGCTTGGCATGATGAAGATTGCAGAACATGCCGGCATTATCGACAAACTAGCGCAGTTTATTTCACCATTATTTGTTCGTCTTATGCCAGGAGTACCAAAAGGACACCCGGCAATCGGCTCAATGACCATGAACTTGTCGGCAAATTTTCTTGGTTTAGATAATGCTGCTACGCCCTTAGGCTTAAAAGCAATGCAAGACCTACAGTTACTTAACCCTAACAAAACCAGCGCAACCAATGCACAAATTTTATTTTTGGTTTTAAACACCTCATCAGTCACTTTATTTCCCGTTACTGTATTCGTTTATCGTGCCCAACAGGGTGCGTTAAATCCAACTGATGTTTTTGTACCTATTTTGTTAGCGACTTTTGCTTCGAGTCTTGCGGGTCTGTTAGTTGTTGCTTTTGTTCAAAAAATAAAACTTTATCAAAAAGTTATTTTATTGTATTTATCGGCAGGCATAGCCGTCGTCGGTAGTGTTGCGGCTTATTTTGCCACCTTAAGCGCAGAATTATTAGCACAACAGTCATCTTTGTTAGGTAACTTGTTGATATTTTCTACGCTGATCAGTTTCATATTTTTTGCGCTAAAGCGACAAGTTAATGTTTATGACAGCTTTATTGAAGGTGCTAAACAGGGCTTTGAAACAAGTATCAAAATTATTCCTTACCTATTAGCGATGTTATGCGCTATTGGCGTATTTAGAGCCAGTGGAGCGTTAGATATATTAGTTGATGGCATACGACAGCTAGTGCTACTTTTTAACGCAGACACTCGTTTTGTTGATGCACTACCCACGGCATTTATGAAGCCATTGAGTGGCTCCGGTGCGCGTGCAATGATGATAGAAACCATGAATACTCACGGAGCTGATTCATTTGCTGGGCGCTTAGCCTCAATTGTACAAGGCTCTACTGAAACTACATTTTATGTTTTAGCTGTCTATTTTGGCTCTGTAGGTATTCGTTATAGTCGTCATGCTTTAGCCTGCGGACTTGTTGCTGATATGGCTGGTATTTCAGCAGCGATTGGTGTTTGTTATTGGTTTTTTGGTTAACACATAATATTGTCGACAATAAATCATGAACAAGATTGACTAATCCATAATAGACGTTATTATTAGCGCATTGTTTTTAAAAGTGTCGACAATGATGGCTTTGGATAACCCCACTTCACAAACTGCAGTTACGACTGCAGATAAAGTATTTGAGCAAATGTTACATGCTATCGTTGATGGCACCATCAAATCTGGTAGTAAAATTAGTGAACCTGAGCTTGCAAAAAAATATCAAATAAGCCGTTCAACGCTTCGTGAAGCGCTAAATCGTTTGGAAAAATGTCATTTAATCGAACGTAAAGCCAATGTCGGCTCTCGAGTGGTGGAATGTTCAATTGCCGGCTTATTAGAGATATACGTGGTACGTGAAGCACTTGAAGGGATGGCATGCCGTCAAGCCGCGCTTAATATGACTGAAGATGAAATTACCGAAATGAAGGCCATGCTAGCGCAACATGCAAGCGCGAAGGCATTGCGAGACGGTGTTTCATATTATCAAGAAGAAGGCGATTTAGATTTTCATTATAAAGTGATACTCGGTAGCCATAATCAACAACTAATCAATATCTTATGTGGCCAATTATATCATCTTGTTCGTATGTACCGTTGCCAATTTGGTATGAATAGCCCGCGGGCAACAAAAGCTTTTGATGAACATTCTCGTATCATTGAAGCTATTGCCGGTCGTGATGGTGAATTAGCTGAAATATTAATGAGGCGCCATATAGCAGCATCACGTAAAAACATTGAAAACAAAATTGCTCAGCAACAACACCTTTAAGCGTTATCGCTTAATTCAATTACACTTACATGACTAAAAAAGGACAAAGCAATGTCTAGAAGATTATCTCCAGGTGCAAAATTTCGTCAAGCTTTAGCGAATAATAAACCCCTACAAGTGGTCGGAACCATTAACGCTTATTGCGCGATGATGGCTGAACAGCTGGGTCATCAAGCTATTTACTTATCTGGTGGTGGTGTTGCTAACGCATCATATGGTTTGCCTGATTTAGGGATGACGTCACTTAATGATGTTATTGCTGACGTTCAACGTATTACCAGCGCGTCTAGCTTGCCTTTGTTAGTTGATATTGACACCGGTTGGGGCGGTGCGTTTAACATCGCAAAAACGATTCGTGATATGGAAAAAGCGGGCGCAGCGGCTGTGCATTTGGAAGATCAAGTGGCGCAAAAACGTTGTGGTCATCGCCCCAATAAAGCAATTGTTTCGACGCAGGAAATGGTTGATCGTATCAAAGCTGCTGTTGATGCACGTAGCGATAAAGATTTTTTTATTATGGCGCGAACTGATGCCTTTGCCCAAGAAGGTTTAGAGGCGGCATTAGAGCGTGCAAAAGCTTATGTTGCTGCCGGTGCAGATGGTATTTTTGCCGAAGCGGTTAAAACTGAAGAACATTATCGTGCATTCACTCAAGCGTTAGATGTGCCTGTATTGGCGAATATAACTGAATTTGGCCAAACTGAATTGTGGAATAAAGCGCAACTAGGCGAGTGGGGCTGTGCTATGGTGCTTTACCCATTATCGGCCTTTAGAGCGATGAATAAAGCGGCCGAGTCTGTTTATAAAACTTTGCTTGCTGATGGCGATCAAAAAGCAGAAATCGAAAATATGCAAACCCGTATGGATTTGTATGATTACCTTGGTTATCACGATTACGAGCAGAAACTTGATGCCTTGTTTTCTGAAGGTAAAAATAAGTAATTAACCATAAAAATAATTTCATAAAAAATCAATTTTATCCTTAATGGCCAATTACGGGCTGTTAAAGGACAAGAGGAAAGAATAATGACAGATAAAAAATTAACGGGTGCTGGTTTACGTGGTCAAAGTGCCGGTGAAACAGCGTTATGTACGGTCGGTAAATCAGGCTCTGGTCTAACCTATTGTGGTTATGATATTGCTGACTTAGCAGATAATGCTACGTTCGAAGAAGTGGCTTATTTACTTTTTAATGGTGAACTGCCAAATGAAAAAGAGTTAGCGACCTATAAAGCAGATTTATTTACTTTACGTGACTTACCAGCGGCATTAAAAGCTGTACTTAAACTTATTCCAAAAGATACTCATCCAATGGATGTGATGCGCACGGGTTGTTCATTTTTAGGTAACTTAGAACCAGAAAATGATTTTTCTGAGCAAAAACAAGCGGCAAATCGTTTGTTAGCGGCGTTTCCTGCAATTATGTGTTATTGGTATAAATACAGTCATGAAAACATTGAAATTGATTGTGTTACAGATGAAGATTCATTAGCGGGGCACTTTTTACGGCTATTAAATGGCACAGCGCCATCTGATCAGCATCGTCGCGTGATGGATGTATCTTTAATCTTGTATGCTGAGCATGAATTTAATGCCTCAACCTTTACCGCACGTGTATGTGCTTCAACTTTGTCTGATATGTTCTCTTGTGTTACCGGCGCTATTGGCTCGTTACGTGGTCCCCTACATGGCGGTGCTAACGAAGCGGCAATGGACATGATTGAAACGTTCACTTCTCCTGCAGATGCCAAAGAAAAAATGGCTGGTATGCTTGCTCGTAAAGAAAAAATCATGGGCTTTGGTCATGCTGTTTATAGCACGTCAGACCCGCGTAATGTCATTATCAAAGCATGGTCTGAAAAATTGGCGGCGGAAAATGGTGATACTTCTTTATACGATATTTCAGTGGCCTGTGAAGAGTTTATGTGGGACAGCAAAAAATTATTTTGTAATGCTGACTTCTTCCACGCATCAACGTACAACTATATGGGCATTCCAACGAAATTATTTACCCCTATTTTTGTTTGTTCTCGCCTAACTGGCTGGGCGGCGCATGTCATGGAACAGCGAGCTAATAATCGCATTATACGTCCTTCAGCTGATTATATTGGGGCTGAGCCACGTAAGGTTTTGCCTATCTCTGACAGAGCATAAGAGCGTTCAGCTAACGTTAACTTCATTGATAGATATTCATGCGCTTATATCATAAGACGCTGTATCATCTAACTAAAGTTAAGTTACCTGAAAATGTCTATTTTAACTTTAATAAAGGTATTTTTAAAAAATGCCTTTATTTTTAACAAAATATTGTGGATTAAGTTATGAACTATGATTATCGCAAACCACTGCCGAATGCCAATATTGACTATTTCGATACCCGATCTGCAGTTGAAGAAATAAGCCCTGGCGCGTATGCCAAATTACCTTACACATCACGTGTATTAGCGGAACAACTTGTTCGTCGTTGCGACCCTGAAACCTTAACGGCTTCACTTAAGCAAATTATTGAAGGCAAGCAAGACCTAGACTTTCCTTGGTATCCTGCTCGTGTTGTTACTCATGATATATTAGGCCAAACCGCCTTAGTCGATTTAGCGGGCCTGCGTGATGCCATTGCTGCACAGGGTGGCGATCCTGCAAAAGTTAATCCTGTAGTGCCGACGCAATTAATTGTTGATCACTCACTTGCTGTTGAAGCACCGGGTTTTGATTCACAAGCGTTCGAAAAAAACCGTGCCATTGAAGACCGTCGTAATGCCCATCGTTTTCACTTTATTGAGTGGACCAAAACAGCCTTTAAAAATGTTGATGTTATCCCAGCCGGTAACGGCATTATGCATCAAATCAATTTAGAGAAAATGTCACCAGTTATTCAAGCTCGTGACGGTGTTGCTTTCCCAGATACTTGTGTGGGTACTGATAGTCACACCCCACATATCGATGCATTAGGGGTTATTGCCATTGGAGTTGGTGGCTTAGAAGCTGAAACGGTTATGCTAGGTCGTCCCTCTATGATGCGCTTACCAGACATTATTGGCGTCAAGTTAACCGGTCAACGTAAACCGGGTATTACTGCTACTGACATTGTATTGGCTATTACTGAATTCTTACGCAATGAAAAAGTAGTTTCTAGTTACTTAGAGTTCTTTGGTGAAGGCACGAAAAACCTTACTATTGGCGACAGAGCAACTATTTCAAATATGACACCAGAATACGGTGCCTCTGCTGCCATGTTCTACATTGATGAGCAAACCATTGATTATTTAAAAATTACCGGCCGTGAACCTGAGCAAGTTAAATTAGTAGAAACGTATGCTAAGCATACCGGTTTATGGGCTGATGATTTAGTTGACGCACAATATAAACGTGTACTTGAATTTGACTTGTCGACGGTTGAGCGTAACTTAGCTGGTCCTTCTAATCCGCATCGCCGTTTAGCGACAGCTGACTTGGCAGCAAAAGATATTGCAAAAAACTTAGATGATTGTAAGGCACAAGAAGCGAAGGGTGAAATGCCTGATGGTGCGGTAATCATTGCCGCGATAACCTCATGTACTAATACTTCTAATCCTAGAAATGTCGTCGCTGCTGGGCTTATTGCAAAACGCGCTAACGAACTCGGCTTAGTACGTAAACCTTGGGTTAAGTCATCATTTGCACCAGGTTCAAAAGTGGCGAAACTTTATTTAGAGGAAGCTGGCCTTTTATCTGAAATGGAAAAACTAGGCTTTGGTATTGTCGGCTATGCATGTACCACGTGTAACGGTATGTCTGGTGCATTAGATCCTAAAATCCAACAAGAAATCATCGACCGTGATTTATACGCTACAGCCGTATTATCAGGTAACCGTAACTTTGATGGTCGTATTCACCCATTCGCGAAACAAGCATTTTTGGCTTCACCACCCTTAGTTGTTGCTTATGCTATTGCCGGTACCATCCGATTTGATATTGAAAAAGATGTTCTAGGACAAGATCAAAATGGAAATGATATTACCTTAAAAGATATCTGGCCAAGCGATGAAGAAATTGATGCTATTGTCGCGTCCTGTGTTAAGCCTGAGCAATTCAAGAAAATTTACACGCCAATGTTCGATTTAGGCGCGTTTGAACCTGCTGAAAGTCCATTATACGATTGGGATCCTAAAAGTACTTATATCCGTCGTCCGCCATATTGGGAAGGGGCGTTAGCGGGTAAACGTACCATGAAAGGTATGCGGCCATTAGCCGTGTTAGGTGATAACATTACTACGGATCATTTATCGCCATCAAACGCTATTCAGTTAAACAGTGCTTCAGGCGCGTACCTTAAGAAGATGGGGTTACCTGAAGAAGACTTTAACTCATACGCAACTCACCGCGGCGATCATGAAACTACACAACGAGCAACATTCGCAAATCCGAAATTGTTTAATGAAATGTGTCGTGATGAAAAAGGCGATGTGAAGCAAGGTTCATTGACCCGTATCGAACCAGAAGGTGTTGAGTCTCGCATGTGGGAAGCGATTGAAACTTATATGAATCGCAAACAGCCATTAATTATTATCGCTGGCGCTGATTATGGTCAAGGATCTTCACGTGACTGGGCGGCTAAAGGGGTGCGTTTAGCCGGTGTAGAAGTGATTGTATCTGAAGGCTTTGAACGTATTCATCGTACTAACTTAGTTGGTATGGGGGTTTTACCATTAGAATTTACTAACGGTGAAACTCGTCATACTTATCACATTGACGGTAGTGAAACCTATGATGTGGTTGGTACGACATCGCCAGGTGCAGCGATGACTGTGGTCATGACACGCAAGAATGGAGAGGTTGTGGAAATCCCAGTGAAGTGTCGCCTTGATACAGCAGAGGAAGTGACTGTTTATGATGGTGGTGGGGTTTTGCAAAAGTTTGCCACTGATTTCTTAAAGTCTAATGCCTAAACGTTTATTTCTCATGATAGCTGCGTTGGCTGTACTCACATGGTAAACCAAGCTCCGTGCAGTCGCCTTGCTCTCAATATAAATAATTCGTCTAGGCATCAAACTTAATTGATTCAAATTTAAAATGGCACATTTCTTATGAAAGATAATGTGCCATTTTTCGATTCATGGATGAATCTACTTAGAATTGCTATGGATGGTTTAAATTCTGTTTAAGAAAGACTAAAAAGGAGAAAGCAATGGCTTTCGTACCTCAAACAAAAATTCCTGCGACGTATATGCGTGGCGGTACCTCTAAAGGGGTTTTTTTTAATTTAACTGACTTACCTGAGCGTTGCCAAGAACCAGGAGAAGCCCGTGACAAAATGCTTTTGCGTGTTATCGGCAGCCCTGATCCTTACGGCAAGCAAACCGATGGTATGGGCGGCGCTACCTCAAGTACCAGTAAAACGGTTATATTGTCGAAAAGTAGCCAAGTGGAACACGATGTTGATTACTTGTTTGGTCAAGTCGCCATCGATAAAGCTTTTGTTGATTGGAGCGGTAATTGCGGTAATTTAACGGCAGCTGTTGGTTCATTTGCCATTATGTCCGGTTTAGTACCTAAAAGCCGCATACCAGAAAATGGTGTGTGTACGGTACGTATTTGGCAAAAAAATATTAACAAAACCATTATTGCTCATGTACCTATGACCAATGCTCAAGTGCAAGAAACCGGTGATTTTGAACTCGATGGTGTCACCTTTCCTGCAGCCGAAGTACCGGTCGAATTTATCGCGCCAGTAGACCCTAGCGAAGCGATGTTTCCTACCGGTAATGTTGTTGATGAATTAAATGTCCCTGCAGTAGGGGCTTTTAACTCTACTACATTAAAAGTGACCATGATCAACGCCGGTATCCCTACGATTTTCTTAAACGCTGAAGATATTGGATATATCGGCACTGAGTTACAAGAGGCGATCAATAATGATGAAGCCGCATTAGCGCGCTTTGAAGCTATTCGGACCGCAGGTGCGATTAAAATGGGTTTGATAAATGATGCCTCGGAAGCGCAAGCTCGTCAACATACCCCGAAAGTAGCTTTTGTCAGTGCTGCTAAAAACTATGTTACCTCCAGTGGTAAAACGGTCTCTTGCGCGGATATTGATTTGCATGTCCGCGCTTTATCTATGGGTAAATTACACCACGCTATGATGGGGACAGCGGCAGTTGCCATTGGTACGGCGGCTGCAATACCGGGCACATTAGTTAATCTAGCTGCGGGGGGGGGAGAGCGGGAATCAGTGGTTTTTGGTCATCCGTCAGGCACACTAAAAGTCGGTGCACAAGCTTCGAATATTGAGGGATGTTGGACTGTAAACAAAGCCCTAATGAGCCGAAGTGCTAGAGTTTTAATGGAAGGTTGGGTAAGAATCCCAGAAGATTCATTTTAATTTAAGTAAATTTTGTGATTTGTCGTTAGTGCTCGTCGTTATCTCTATTTTTAAACGCTGTTATAAATATGACTAACAGCGTTTTTTCGGCTTGGTAATGTTAGAAAAATACAATGACACAACAAAGCGCGTTGTTGTTAAAACTATCCTGATATAAAAACTTCTAATGGCAAATATCGCTAACGAGTTCAGAAAACATAATACAAGACGACAATGTATTTGGGTGAGTTGCTTTTAATTGACCCTAAGCAATGGATAAATGCAGTGGTAAAATCAATATTTGCCAACAAAGCACAACAAATTTGACAGATAATTGCTAATTACGGTTGATAGCGCTTTAATTTCCCGCGCTATCAAGGTATGTTATGCGTTTTTATTGTAGGCATCATCATTAATGACAAAGAATACCTTTTATCGGGACTTATATAAGCAAGTTGAAGCACTGATCAGTGATGAAGCAGATGTTATTGCTAATATGGCAAATGTTAGTGCTTTATTATTTGAACAATTATCAGATGTCAATTGGGTTGGATTTTATCGTTTAATAAATGACGAACTTATACTTGGCCCATTTCAAGGTAAAGTAGCATGTATTCGAATTCCGCTTGGACGAGGAGTTTGCGGTACTGCAGCAGCAGAAAAAACCGTACAACGTGTCGAAGATGTTCATGCCTTTGACGGACACATTGCTTGTGATGCTAGCACAAATGCCGAAATAGTATTACCTTTAACATTAAATGGTAAGGTTATCGCAGTGCTTGATATCGACAGTATCGCCTTTAATCGTTTTGACAGTGATGATCAGGCAGGACTAGAAAAAATAATTAGTCTATTTGAAAATGTCATGATTAAGCATGGCGTGGTAAACTAATGAAAGAATTTATCGTTATTCATGATTATTTAGTCTCAGAAGCCGTTGTTGGTGACTGGGAAGGTCAGGAAGAGATAGTAGCTGAGCGTATCAACGAGATTTATCATACCGTTTACGACTTAGCAGAAGAAGATATTGCGCCAGAGGTTTTAGAGCATTTGCTGTCTTTGGTGTGGGATACGTGGATAGGGCAAGAAGCCTTAGCTGAAATCGAAAGTGAAGATATTTATGATTGGTGCCGACATTTGTTGGAAAATCGTGAACAATATCTAGCAGAGCAGGATTAAAATCTTTAAAAGTTGTATTTATGGAAACTAAAACAGAAAGTGAAGTAAAAGTGGCTGAAGACGCCGTAGTTGAAACAACGTCAAATGTTGACGCTGAAGTTAAACGCATTAGCACAAAAGAAATTATCGCGTATTTGGCGGAAAAATTTCCAGCATGTTTTTCAATTGAAGGTCATGCAAAACCTTTAAAAATTGGTATTTTTCAAGACTTAGCTGAAAAATTGGCTGGCGATGAAACGGTTAGTAAAACCCGTTTACGTCAAGCACTTAGACATTACACCAGTAGCTGGCGCTATTTGAAAGCTATTAAAGTAGGTTGTTTTCGTGTTGATATCGACGGTAATGACTCGGCAGAAATCGATCAAGAACAAGCGGATTATGCCAGTAAGACGTTAAAAGAAAGCCAAGAAAAGTTTGGTAACAAAAAGGCTAAAGACAAAGTTGCGAAAAAACCTTATAAAGGAAATGCAGCGAAGGGAACTAAGTCTTCCAGTAAAGACTCTACAGAGCAAAGTCGTAAAGAAAAATTCAATGCGGTTAAATCAGCCAAACGCGCTGCGCCAAAACCAGCCGTTAAACTTAAGCCAGTTGAAACCAGTAACGTTGTTGTTGGCAAAAATATCAAAGTACAGTTGGGACAATCATCAATGGATGCTGTTATCACAGAAGTTTCCGGTAAAGATGTTAGCGTTCAATTAAACTCAGGTATGGTTGTTAAAACACAAGTTAAAAATATTTTTACAGAATAAATTTGGAGTATGTGAATGCATAAATTTTGTCGTATAGCAGTTGCGGTATCATTGTCAGTTGCCAGTATCTCACTCTTTGCTGAGATAAAAGCAGACAATGTAGACCTGCCAATATTGGCACCTGAAAGTCAACATGCTACATCCACTAAACGGATTACGGCGCAGTTTACGCGTGCACACTACAAGCAGATAAAAATAGATGATGTACTCTCTGAGCAAATTTTTGATCGTTACATAAAACAATTAGACTATGCCCGTAACGTGTTTCTTGCCTCTGATGTTCAAGGCTTTGAGCAGTATCGTGATGAATTTGATACCGTCGTTGCTCGAGGTAAACTTGATATTGCTTATCAAATCTACAATGTTAACTTACAACGTAGATTAGAGCGTTATCAGTACGCCTTAAGTTTATTAGCAAACGAGAAACCGTTTAATTTTGAGCTTGATGAATATTATAATTTTGATCGCGAAGATGCCCAATGGCCTAATTCTGTTGCAGAATTAAACGAGCTATGGCGTAAAAAAGTTAAATATGATGCGCTTAATTTAACTTTAGCGGGTAAAGAGTGGGAAAAGATCCAAGAGGTCTTAGGTAAACGCTACCGTTACGCCATTAAACGTTTGAAGCAAAGTGAAAGTGAAGATGTTTTTCAAGTTGTGATGAATAGCTTTGCGCGAGTTGTTGAGCCTCATACATCATATCTATCGCCACGTAACGCTGAACGCTTTCAAATGGAAATGAATTTATCATTGGAAGGCATTGGTGCGGTTTTACGGGCGGAAGAAGATTACACGGTTATTCAAAGCGTTGTTGTGGGTGGGCCAGCAGATAAGTCTAAAGAACTAAAACCTAAAGATCGTATTGTTGGTGTTTCTCAAGATGATAAAGAATTCGTTGATGTTATCGGTTGGCGTTTAGATGACGTTGTTGAACTTATTAAAGGTCCAAAAGGCAGTAAAGTTAGATTACAAGTTCTCGGTGCTGAATCGGAAGATGACAGCAGTATTAGAGTCGTTTCTATTGTTAGAGACACAATAAAGCTTGAAGATCGTGCGGCAAAATCAGAAGTCTATTTTGAGAAAACCGCTGATGAAAACGCTAAAAAACTGGGCGTGATCACCATACCAAGCTTTTATAATAATCTTTCTCGCGATGTAAAACTCGAAATTGCTAAACTTAAAGAAGAAAATGTTGCGGGTATTATTGTCGACCTTCGGGGCAATGGTGGCGGCTCGTTAACAGAAGCAACATTACTGACCGGGTTATTTATTGATAAAGGCCCGGTAGTGCAAGTGCGAGACAGTGCAAATCGCGTACAAATTAATAGTGATAAAGACGGTGTTAGCTATTATGACGGACCATTAACGGTAATGGTAGATCGTTATAGTGCTTCAGCATCTGAAATTTTTTCAGCGGCAATTCAAGATTACGGTCGTGGAATTATCGTTGGTGAACATACTTTCGGTAAAGGCACTGTCCAGCAACATCGTGGTTTAGGCCGCGTTTATGATTTATATGACAAACCATTTGGCAGTATTCAATTTACTATTGCCAAGTTTTATCGCATTAATGGTGGCAGTACCCAACATCGTGGTGTTTTACCGGATATCCAGTTCCCATCAGCGATAGACCCAGCCGATTGGGGCGAAAGTAAAGAAGAGAATGCTTTACCTTGGGATCAAATTCCAAAAGCGAGATACCGCAAGCTTAATGATATCAGTGAAGATGTCTCTTATCTAAGTTCACTGCATAGTTCTCGTGTTGCGCAAAACCGAGAGTTCAACTATTTACTTTCTGATATTGCAGAATATAAAGCCGAAAAAGATGATAAAACTATCTCGTTAAACTTGGCTAAACGCAAAGAAAAAAGAGAAAGTCGCAAAGCGAAGCAATTACAACGCGCCAATGAACGACTTACTCTCTTAGGAAAAGAAAAGGTTGCCAGCTTAGACGACTTACCTGATGATTTGGAAGAGCTAGACCCATTTTTAGATGAAACAGCAAAAATTACTTTTGATTTAGTTTCACTGGGTAAAATAGCGAAAAAATAGCGGTGCTTTTGCCAACGTAAGAGAAACCACCTTAGGGTGGTTTTTTCATTTCAAAGTGTGGTTGCTTATTTTTAGTACTATCATAGCATTGCAATGCTTAAAACCTTATAAACAAAGGGCTAGTTAGCGTAAATTGGCAGAAAAAACTTGCACTATCTCTCAACAGTCGGCATCTTACTAACACAAATAATTTAACCATAATAATAATTAAGATAATAAGGTGTAAATTTATCTATGTCTGATCCTCAAACTATTCGACAACCGTCCATGTTGGACTCGCTCATTCCAATCTTCGTTCTTATTTGTTTATTAGTCGCTGGCGTTAGCTTGTTTGGTGATAGTTCTTCATCAGGCCCGAATCAAATCGCCTTGCTGTTAGCTACTGGTGTTGCTGCAATAATTGGCTTAAAAAATGGTCATAGCTGGCAGGCAATGGAAAAAGCAATTATCCACGGTATCTCGATTTCTCTTGGCGCGGTGTTAATCTTATTAGCCGTAGGCTCTTTAATTGGTACTTGGTTGTTATCAGGTACCGTTCCTACCATGGTTTATTATGGCTTGAAAATTATCGACCCGAGTTGGTTTTATGCTGCCACTTGTTTGGTTTGTGGTATTGTTGCCATGAGCATTGGTAGCTCTTGGACGACAGCGGCGACAGTGGGGGTTGCGTTTATTGGCATTGCTGGCGGCTTTGAATTATCGCCATCGGTTACCGCGGGTGCGGTGATCTCGGGTGCTTATTTTGGCGATAAACTTTCGCCACTTTCTGAAACAACCAATTTAGCACCTGCCGTGGCTGGCAGTGAGTTGTTTGCTCACATTCGCTATATGCTTTGGACTACGATCCCGTCAATCACCATTGCCTTGATTTTGTTCCTTATTATTGGCTTTAATCACTCATCACCAGACATTGGCAGTACCGATAGTATTGCCTCTTTAACTAGTACACTAGAAAACACTTACAATATTTCGGCATTAAATTTAATTCCACTATTCATTTTATTGATGATGGCCTATAAAAAAATGCCTGCATTTCCAGCGGTTGCCATCGGTGCTGTTATCGGTGCTGTTTGGGCATTGATTTTTCAACAAGAGTTAATTATGGGGATGGCTCAAGACGGTGTCGATTCAGCTAAAGGCATTATTATGGTGGTGTGGACCGCTTTTTTTGATGGTGTTGTAGTGGAAACCGGTAATGCTGAAATAGACCAACTATTAAGCCGAGGTGGCATGTCAGGCATGTTAAATACTATCTGGCTAGTGGTCACCGCGTTAAGCTTTGGCGCTATTCTCGAGCATTTGGGGATGTTGAAAAAATTTGTAGAATCGATTTTAGCGACAGCAAAGTCAACGGGGAGTTTAATTGCTAGTACCGTTGCAACATGTATTGGCACTAACTTAATTACCGCCGACCAATACATGGCCATTGTCATGCCAGGCAGAATGTATAAAGAAGAATATGAAAAAAGAGGTTTAGATCCTGTGGTATTAAGCCGGACACTAGAAGATTCAGGTACCATTACTTCACCGTTAATACCTTGGAATACCTGTGGTGCCTTTATGTTTGGCGCTTTGGCATTAACCTCTTATGATTATATATTTTATTGCTTCTTTAACTTAATTAACCCCATTTTAGCTGTGGTATATGGATATATGGGCTTTCAAATAAAAAAATTAGTGACAAAGAGCTAAAATATTTACAAAATTAATATGTGTTCATAAAGCCTGTTTATTGCAGGCTTTTTTTATCTAAGTTGTCGTCGTTATGCTAAAGAGTTTAATGGTAAACAACGAAACAATGTTTTCTATTAAGGATCCGCATGAGTGATTTTACTCCACGCTATTTAGCTGACTACAGCGAAGCAAATTTTTCTATTACGACTGTTGACTTAACGTTTGAGCTCGATGAATTTAAAACTCGAGTGACTAATCGTATGCAAATGAAGAGAAAGCTCGCAAATAACGAACCGCTAACTTTAGATGGCGAGCACTTAACTTTAATATCGGTTTTGCTCGATGAGCAACCGCTATCAAGTGCTGATTACGATGTTAATGATAGCTGCCTTACCATCCCTATTGATCGTGATGCGTTCACCTTAGAAATTGTCACTGAAATTAATCCAAGTGAAAATACTGCACTTGAAGGTTTATTTAAATCTGGTGATGCCTATTGCACTCAGTGTGAAGCGGAGGGCTTTAGACGCATCAGTTATTATCTTGACCGTCCCGATGTTATGGCAACTTTTACCACTAAAGTTATCGCCGATAAAGCACAGTTTCCTTATTTGTTATCAAATGGCAATAAGATTGCAGACGGAGATTTAGCCAACGGTCAACACTTTGTGCAATGGCATGACCCATTTCCTAAGCCGAGTTATCTCTTTGCCGTCGTCGCCGGTGATTTTGATGTCTTAACCGATGTTTATCGTACGGGCTCAGGTCGCGATGTCGCACTGGAGATATTTGTTGATAAAGGCAATCTGCATAAAGCTCATCATGCGATGGCATCGTTAAAACACTCGATGAAGTGGGATGAAGATACCTTTGGGCTTGAGTATGATCTTGATATTTACATGATAGTCGCGGTCGATTTTTTCAATATGGGCGCAATGGAAAACAAAGGTCTCAATGTTTTCAACAGTAAATTTGTTTTAGCCGATGAAGCGAGTGCGACCGATGTTGATTACTTTAATGTTGAAGCGGTTATTGCCCATGAGTATTTTCATAACTGGACTGGTAACCGTGTCACTTGCCGTGATTGGTTTCAATTAAG
>JBFJQB010000009.1:0-35510 GCA_041616855.1 Cognaticolwellia sp.
AGCTTTAACGTCAACCATATCTAAAGTTGGAATACCTTCAGTGATAGTAACGATAAGCTCGATGCCTGCATCAATAGCTTCTAAAATTGCATCTTTACAGAACGGAGCAGGAACATAGATAACTGTTGCTGTTGCGCCAGTTGCTTCTACTGCATCACGGACTGTGTTAAATACTGGTAGGCCTAAATGCGTTTGACCGCCTTTACCTGGGCTTACGCCACCAACCATTTGCGTACCGTACTCAAGTGCTTGCTCTGAGTGGAATGTACCTTGGCCACCCGTGAAACCTTGACAGATTACTTTAGTATCTTTGTTAATTAAGACAGACATTATTTGCCCTCCGCAGCTGCTACAACTTTAGTCGCTGCATCAGATAATGACTCAGCAGCAATGATATCTAAGCCAGAGTTTTTAAGAACTTCACGACCTAATTCAGCGTTTGTACCTTCTAAACGTACAACTACTGGTACTTCAACGCCTACTTCTTTAACCGCGCCAATAATACCTTCAGCAATCATGTCACAACGTACGATACCACCAAAGATGTTAACTAGCACCGCTTTAACGTTGTCGTCAGAAAGAATGATTTTGAATGCTTCAGAAACACGTTCTTTAGTCGCCCCGCCGCCAACATCAAGGAAGTTAGCTGGCTTGCCGCCGTGTAAGTTAACGATATCCATTGTGCCCATTGCAAGGCCAGCTCCGTTAACCATACAACCTACATTGCCGTCTAACGCTACGTAGTTTAATTCGTAACGTGCTGCATGTGCTTCACGCTCATCTTCTTGAGATGGATCGTGGAACGCACGCATTTTAGGTTGACGGTATAATGCATTACCATCGATACCAATTTTGCCATCTAAACAGTGAAGGTTACCTTCATCAGTAATTACTAACGGGTTGATTTCTAATAAAGCGAAATCGAAATCTTCAAACATTTTAGCTAGACCTAAAAAGATCTTAACAAATTGCTTCATTTGCGTTGGGTTTAAGCCTAACTTGAAACCTAACTCACGTGCTTGATAAGGTTGAGCACCTACAAGTGGATCGATTTCAGCTTGGTGAATTAACTCAGGCGTTTCTTCAGCAATCTTTTCAATGTCAACACCGCCTTCAGTAGAGGCCATGAATACTACTTTACGACTTGCGCGGTCAACAACAGCACCAAGGTATAATTCGTTAGCAATATCTGTACAGCTTTCTACCAAAATTTTCGCTACTGGCTGACCATTTTCGTCAGTTTGGTAAGTAACTAAGTTTTTACCTAACCAGTGTTGAGCGAAATCTTTGATTTCTTGTTTAGTTTTAACTAGCTTAACACCGCCAGCTTTACCACGGCCACCCGCGTGTACTTGAGTTTTAACAACCCACATATCGCCGCCGATTTTATCAGCCGCTTCTGCCGCTTCCTGAGGGGTATCGCAAGCGAAACCTTCAGAAACTGGTAAACCATATTCAGCGAATAATTGTTTCGCTTGATATTCATGCAAATTCATGGTGTTTTATCCATTTATCTGTAGATGAAAATGGTAATAACTTAAAAAATTACTACCATCGAAAAAAGTTGACCGATTATAGTACAAAAGCCCTAAAGAACATAGTCCTTAGAGCCTAATACTATCGTCTAAATCAAACAAAAAATTTAATATTGATACAAACTAGATGTTAAGTAACAAGCGTGTAGGATCTTCTAACAATTCTTTAATTGTTACTAAGAAGCCGACAGATTCTTTACCATCAATTAAGCGATGGTCATAAGAAAGCGCTAAGTACATCATAGGCAAAATTTCAACTTTACCGTCAACAGCCATTGGGCGGTCTTGGATTTTATGCATGCCCAAAATTGCCGCTTGTGGCAAGTTAAGGATAGGTGTTGAAATTAAAGAACCAAAGACGCCGCCGTTAGTAATGGTAAAATTACCGCCTTGCATTTCGTCCATGGTTAATTTGCCATCACGACCTTTTATAGCTAGAGCACGAATACCGTTTTCGATACCTGCCATGCTAAGTTGATCCGCGTCACGTAATACTGGTGTTACTAAACCACGTGGTGTTGATACGGCAATCGAAACATCAAAGAAGTTATGATAAACAATATCATCGCCATCAATTGAGGCATTTACTGCTGGGTAGCGCTTAAGTGCTTCAGTAACGGCTTTCACGTAAAAAGACATAAAACCTAAACGAGTATCATGGGTTTTTTCAAAAACATCTTTATATTGCTTACGAAGATCCATAATAGGCTTCATGTTAACTTCATTAAAGGTCGTTAACATCGCCGTAGAGTTCTTCGCTTCTAATAAACGTGTCGCGATAGTTTTACGTAAACGTGTCATTGGTACACGTTTTTGTGTACGCTCTCCTAAAGCCGCAGAAGCTTGTGCGGCTGGCGCTGGCGCCGCCGCTTTTGCTGGAGCAGCTTTTGGCTTATTCAATGCAGTTTCAACATCTTCTTTTGAAATGCGACCACCTTTACCTGTGCCTACAACATCACTTGCCGTTAGGCCTTTTTCTGTCATTAAACGGCGAACTGATGGGCTAGCAAGTTCGTCAGAGCTAATCGCTTCTTCAGCTGAAGCTGCTGTTGCTGTGTCTGCGCTGGCACCGGCATTAAGCTCACCAATTTTTTGGTTGCCTAATACGGTATCGCCTTCAACGTGAATAATTTTACCTATGATGCCGCTATCTTGCGCTACCACTTCTAAAACTACTTTGTCTGTTTCAATATCAACTAAGTTTTGGTCAACCGTTACGCTATCGCCTTCTGCAACATGCCATGCGGCTACGGTAGCATCAGCAACTGACTCAGGTAGTACAGGGACTACAATGTCAATTACCTTACCTGCAGAAGCTGGTTTTGCAGTTACAGCTTTACTTTCTGCTTTAGGCTCTGCTTCCGCTTCAGAGGCTGAATCTTCGCTCTTAGCTTCAGATGTGTCACCTTCAGAAAGAATAGCAATCACCTGCTCGCCTAGCACTGTTGCACCTTCAGCTTGAGAAATATCAGTAATAACGCCATCAGATGTCGCTGGTACTTCAAGTACCACTTTATCCGTTTCGATATCAACGAGTACTTGATCACGTGACACTTTATCACCGACTTGTACATGCCAAGTGGCTATTGTTGCATCTGCAACTGATTCAGGTAAAACAGGAACCTTAATTTCGGTTGTCATTTATATTATTCCTTACACACTCTTAATTAATCTCTTTATAAAAAAGAGGGGCTATTCTACATTAAGCGCGTCATGAACTAGCGCTTGTTGCTCTTTAACATGTACTGACATATAACCTACAGCCGGTGCCGCAGAAGCGGTACGACCTGCATATGTCAAATAGGTATTCTTAGGGATAGCCGCTCTAAAATGATGCTGAGAACAATACCAAGCACCTTGGTTTTGCGGTTCTTCCTGACACCAAACGAATTGCTTCACGTGTTGGTATTTCGCCAACTCTTTTTGCAGCTCTTCTTCTGGGAATGGGTATAATTGCTCGATACGAATGATAACAACATTTTTTTGCTCATTCTTACGACGTTGCTCAAGTAGTTCGTAATATACTTTACCACTACAGAACACCACACGCTCAACACCTGCTGCGTCTATCTCATCAACTTCACCAATAACATTATGGAAAACACCAGTCGACATTTCTTCTAATGAAGAAACAGCTAACGGGTGACGCAATAATGATTTAGGCGACATAACCACCAATGGACGACGCATAGGACGTACCACTTGACGACGCAGCATGTTAAATACTTGCGCAGGAGTAGTAGGTACACAAACTTGCATGTTGTGATCAGCACATAGCTGTAAAAATCGCTCTAAGCGCGCTGATGAATGCTCAGGGCCTTGACCTTCATAGCCATGAGGTAACAGCATAGTTAAACCACATAAACGGCCCCACTTCTGCTCACCCGAACTAATAAATTGATCAAAGACGACTTGTGCACAGTTAGCGAAATCACCAAATTGCGCTTCCCAAATAGTTAAACCACTTGGCTCTGCGGTGGTATAGCCGTATTCAAATGCTAATACAGACACTTCAGATAATACTGAGTCATGAACATCAAATGGGCCTTGATCTTCACGGATGTTTTGCAAAGGTAAATAACGACTTGCATCGTCTTGACCATGCAATACAGCATGACGGTGGAAGAAGGTACCGCGACCGGAGTCTTGCCCGGTAATACGCACACGCTTACCTAAGTCAACAATAGATGCATAAGCTAAGTTTTCTGCCATGCCCCAATCGAGTAGTTTTTCGCCGCTGGCCATTTTGGCGCGATCATCGTAAATTTTCTTTACGCGATTGTGCACATTGTGCCCTTCAGGGAAGGTTGAGATTTTACCCGCAAGTTCTTTTAGCTTTTCAAGTGAAATTTCTTTCTCATACTCGTCATCCCAATCATGGCCAATGTAAGGAGACCAATCAACGGAATGCTCAGTCATTGGGCGCCACTGTTCAACAGTACATTGGCCTTCATCAAGCAATTTCCGGTAATAAGCGGTTAGCTCATCAGTCTTAGCTTTATTGAGTGAACCTTCAGCATTAAGTTTATCGGCATAAAGTTGACGAGGTGTTGGATGCTTTTTCACTTTTTTGTACATAAGAGGCTGTGTAGCACTTGGCTCATCAGCTTCGTTATGGCCGTGACGGCGGTAACAGACTAGATCAATTACCACATCACGTTTAAATTCGTTGCGGTAATCCAAAGCAATTTGCGTTGCTAAGATCACAGCTTCAGGGTCATCACCATTAACATGAAGAATAGGTGCAGAAACCATTTTTGCGATTTCAGTACAATATTCGCCACTACGGGTATCTTGAGGACTTGATGTCGTGAAACCGACTTGATTGTTAACCACGATACGGATAGTACCGCCCACTTTAAATGCACGCGCTTGCGACATATTAAAGGTTTCTTGTACTACACCTTGGCCAGCAATTGCCGAATCACCGTGAATAGTAATAGGTAAGACTAAGTCTCCCGCATTGCAATCACGACGATCTAGTCGTGCACGGACGCTACCGATAACCACAGGGTTAACAATTTCTAGATGTGATGGGTTAAATGCTAGTGCTAAATGCACATTACCACCTGGGGTTACAAAGTCTGATGAATAACCTTGGTGGTATTTTACATCACCAGAAGATAATATTTCATCGTGTTTGCCACCGAACTCGTCAAATAACTTGGTCGGGTTCTTACCCATCACGTTAACAAGGACATTTAAACGACCACGGTGAGCCATGCCCATAACCACTTCTTTAGCACCTTGCGTACCGGCACGTGTGATCAATTGCTTTAACATCGGGACTAAGGCATCGCCACCTTCAAGAGAAAAACGTTTAGCGCCAGGAAATTTGGCCCCTAAATATTTTTCAAGGCCATCAGCGGCAACTAGGCCCTTAAAAATTTCTTCTTTCTCTTCAACGGTAAGTACGGCTTTTGACTGCACTGACTCTAGACGTTGTTGTATCCAACGCTTTTCATCGGTAGAGGTAATATGCATATATTCCGCACCAATAGAACCACAATAAGTAGTTTTAAGGGCATTATATAGATCACCTAGTTTCATTGAATCTTTACCGATAGCAAAAGAGCCAATGTTAAATTCTCGATCGAAATCATTTTCCGATAGATCATGGTGAGACAATTGCAGATCACGTACTTTATCACGTTGCCATAACCCTAAAGGGTCAAGATTAGCATTTTGATGTCCGCGAAAACGAAAAGCATTAATCAATTGTAAAACTTTAACCTGCTTTGCGTCACTGCCACCTGAGACAAGCACAGTTTTTTGTGTTTGTTGGGCTAGCTCTTTAAATTCATTGCGGATTTCAGAATGCCGATATTCAACGTCAGCACCTTCAATTTTAGGCAGTTGTTGGAAAATATCTCGCCACTCTGCTGAAACAGATTGCGAGTTATCCAGATAAGATTCGTATAATTCTTCAATATAAGCAGCGTTTGCACCACTTAAATGGGAAGACTCTATCCAAGCCTTCATAGCACCTTCGGGCATTGCCTGTTCCTTTATGGGATAAAAGCAATCAAAACAAAATGTTTAACTTAAAAAACATCAGAGCACCTTCAATAGAAAGTGCTCTGAACATTAAATTAAACCGCTCTTGTTAGCAACATTGACTTTATATGGCCAATGGCTTTGGTTGGGTTCAATCCTTTCGGACAAACATCAACACAGTTCATGATACCGTGACAACGGAATACGCTGTAGGCATCTTGTAAATCATCTAAACGCTCTTCTGTTGCGGTATCACGGCTATCGATTAAAAAGCGATAAGCATGTAATAAACCTGCAGGACCGATAAATTTATCAGGATTCCACCAGAATGAAGGACAAGATGTTGAACAACATGCACATAAAATACATTCGTAAAGCCCGTCTAATTTTTCACGTTCTTCGATAGATTGCAAATGTTCGCGTGCCGGTTGTTCTTTACCATCATTAATTAGATAAGGTCTGATTTTTTCATATTGATTGTAGAACTGAGTCATATCAATAATTAAATCACGCACTACTGGTAAACCAGGTAATGGACGTAAGACGATTTTATTTGCTTTAATTGCAGATAAAGGCGTAATACAGGCCAAGCCATTTTTACCGTTCATGTTCAAACCGTCAGAGCCACAAACACCTTCACGACATGAACGACGGAAAGATAAGCTAGAATCCTGCTCTTTGAGCAAAATTAGCGCATCAAGTACCATCATATCAGAGCCTTCTGGAACTTCCAGCTCATAGTCTTTCATGTAAGGTTTGTTATCAACATCAGGGTTGTAACGGTAAATTGAAAAAATTTGTTTCATCACAACGCTCCTAGTAAGTTCTTGCTTTCGGTGGGAAAGCTTCACGGTGAACAGGCGCCATGTTAACAGTACGCTTGGTCATTTCTTCGGTATCTGGTGAGTAAACTGAGTGGCACAACCAGTTTTCATCATCACGTTCCGTGAAATCTTGACGGGCATGAGCACCACGAGATTCAGTACGGAAGTTAGCAGCTTTTGCTGAACAGAAAGCAGTTTCCATTAAGTTATCTAATTCTAAACACTCGATACGTTGAGTATTGAACTCACTAGACTTATCGTCTAAGTGGGCATGTTGTAGACGTTCACGGATTTCCGTTAACTCTTTCATGCCTTGTGCCATGGCTTCACCTTCACGGAATACCGAGAAGTTAAGTTGCATACACTGTTGTAGGTCTTTACGAATTTGCACTGGGTCTTCACCCTTTGAAGATGACTCCCAACGATTTGTTCTTGCTAGCGCTGCTTCTAAGTCAGATTCTGAGGCATCTTTACCCATTTGAGTATCATTGAGGTAAGTGCCTAAGAAGTTACCCGCTGCACGACCAAATACCACTAAATCAAGTAATGAATTACCGCCTAAGCGGTTTGCACCATGAACAGATACACAAGCAATTTCACCAACCGCAAATAAACCTTCAACAATAGTCTCTGTACCGTCAGCGGCAACATTGATAGCTTGACCATTAACGTTACAAGGTACACCACCCATTTGGTAGTGACACGTTGGAATGACCGGAATTGGCTCTTCAGCTGGATCAATATGAGCAAATGTTTTCGATAAATCACAAACACCTGGTAAACGTTTCTCTAGTGTTTCGCGACCCAAATGATCAAGCTTAAGCTTAATATGTGGACCATATTGAGGATGGTCACAACCACGGCCTTCACGAATTTCAGTCATCATTGAACGAGCAACAACATCACGACCTGCTAAATCTTTAGCGTTTGGCGCGTAACGCTCCATAAAGCGTTCACCGTCTTTATTCAGTAAGTAACCACCTTCACCACGACAACCTTCAGTCACGAGTACACCAGCGCCTGCGATACCTGTTGGGTGGAACTGCCACATTTCCATGTCTTGCATTTGAATGCCAGCACGAAGCGACATACCAACACCGTCACCGGTATTAATATGAGCATTAGTCGTTGAAGCGAAGATTCGACCTGCACCACCTGTTGCTAATACCGTTGCACGGGCTTTAAAATAAACGACTTCACCAGTTTCAATACAAATAGCGGTAGTACCAACAACAGCACCATCGCTATTTTTAACTAAATCTAAGGCATACCATTCAGAATAAACGTTGGTTTTATTTTTAACGTTTTGTTGATACAAGCAATGTAGCAATGCGTGACCTGTACGGTCAGCCGCAGCGGCAGTACGTGCCGCTTGTTCGCCACCGAAGTTTTTCGATTGGCCACCAAATGGACGTTGGTAAATTTTACCTTGCTCGGTACGAGAGAAAGGTAAACCCATTTTCTCAAGTTCGATAATAGATTCTGGACCGGTTTTACACATGTATTCGATTGCGTCTTGGTCACCGATATAATCAGAGCCTTTAACGGTATCGTACATATGTTGTTCCCAATGATCTTCATGCGCGTTACCCAAAGCGACAGTAATACCGCCTTGTGCTGATACCGTATGAGAACGAGTTGGAAATACTTTTGAAATCAAAGCACAAGATTTGCCTGATTCCGATATTGCTAAGGCAGCGCGCATACCTGCACCACCAGCGCCAATAACAATGGCGTCGAATTCACGAATTGGAACGCTCACTTACACACCCCACACAGTTAATAAGCCTGCTGCAAAGTAAACGAGCAACAAAACAGAAAAGAAAAATTGTAAACCACCACGTAAAAATGCTGGTTTAATGTAATCAGAAAGCACTTGCCAGACACCAATCCACGCATGAATTAATAAGGCAATTAGTGCTAAAATGGTAAATATTTTAGTACAAATACCACTAAAGAATGCCTGCCAAACTTGATATGTTACATCTGCTGTTGTAACGAAAAAGCCAACAAGAAACAAAGTGTACAGTGCTAAAATTATTGCACTTGCACGAAGAAGAATAAAATCATGTACGCCACTACGGCCTACTGTTGCTGCATTATTTACCATAATCGAACTCCTACTACTACAGTAAGCACCAACCAAAGTGCAATGATAAGTTTTGCCGTAGCATTACCCGACGCAAGCTCTTCAAAATGGCCTAAATCCATAAATAAGTGACGAATACCGCCAAGTAAATGATAGATAAGAGCAGAAAGCGTACCAAGCATAATTATTTTGAAGAATACACCACTAAGCAGTGATTCTACTTGGCTGAAACCTTCAGCAGAAGATAGAGATAAAGAAAGCGCCCACAATAAAATACCAATTGCAAATACCATAATCACGCCAGAGACTCGGTGTAATATAGAAGCATTAGCTGCTGCATGCATTTTAATTGTTGACAAATCTAGGTTTACAGGACGTTGTTTTTTCACGATTGTTGCCTAAGGAGCTCTTGGAGCCTTCAACTTATTTTTTTTACGCTACCTAACCAATTTATGATGTTAGATAACCCCCCTCCGATTAAAATTAAATTTTACATGCATATTTAGTAATAGCAAACGAATGCAAAATAGAATTCAGATCGGCTTGATTATATAGATGATAATCTCTAATTACAATTTTCTTACCAACAAGTTACCGCCAATTTTCATGGCTTATGTTTAATTATTAACCATACTTTACAAAAGAACATTCTTATATTTGACTTTAGCCTAACTGCTTAACAAACGAATTGACTTTTGGGGGGTGATCTGAAGTAGAATACACACAGTTTAATATTCACAAAAATTGACTAAACATTAGTTTTAATCATTTTCAAGATAAACAAATTTTAATGGGGACGAAACATATGGCTGATTCAAAAGCCTCTCTTAGTATCGACGGTAATGTAGTTGCAGACTTGCCAATTCTTAAAGGCACTGCCGGTAACGATGTCATAGATATTCGTAAATTAGGCAGTGCAGGCTATTTCACCTATGACCCAGGTTTTTTAGCAACGGCGTCTTGTGAATCTGCAATTACCTTCATCGATGGTGACAAAGGTATACTACAGCACCGTGGATACCCTATCGATAGTCTTGCTAAGCAAGCAGATTACTTAGAAGTTTGTTATATTCTATTAAATGGTAATGCACCAACACAAACGCAATACGATGAATTTAAAAACATTATTACTAATCACACCATGGTACATGAAAAATTAGTACACTTTTTTCATGGTTTCTTACCTGATGCACATCCAATGGCGATGCTATGTGGTGTTGTTGGCGCACTCTCATCGTTTTATCACAGCGACTTAGACATTCACGCACCGGATCAGCGTATGCGTAGTGCCCACCGTTTAATTGCTAAAATACCAACAATTGCAGCAATGGCATACAAATACAGTATCGGTCAACCGTTTGTTTATCCTCGTAATGATTTGACTTACGCAGAAAACTTCTTGCACATGATGTTCTCAGTACCAGCAGAAGAGTATGTAGTAAGCCCTACCGTTGCTCGTGCAATGGACCGTATTTTCACGCTACATGCAGATCACGAGCAAAACGCATCTACCTCTACTGTCCGTTTAGCGGGTTCATCTGGTGCAAATCCATACGCTTGTATTGCTGCCGGCGTTGCATCACTTTGGGGTCCTGCTCATGGCGGCGCTAACGAAGCTTGCTTAACAATGCTACAAGAAATTGGTTCTTTAGACCGTGTTGACGAGTTTGTTGCTAAAGCAAAAGATAAATCAGACCCGTTCCGCTTAATGGGCTTTGGTCATCGTGTTTATAAAAACTTCGATCCTCGTGCTACCGTAATGCGTGAAACATGTCACGAAGTATTAAAAGAACTGGGTATTAAAGATCCACTACTTGATGTTGCTATGGCACTTGAAAAAGTTGCACTTGAAGACCCTTATTTCATTGAGAAAAAACTCTACCCGAATGTAGACTTCTACTCAGGCATTATCCTAAAAGCCATTGGTATTCCAACCAATATGTTTACGGTAATTTTTGCGATGTCTCGTACCGTGGGTTGGATTGCGCATTGGGATGAAATGTTAGGGCAACCAGGACAAAAAATTGGTCGTCCTCGTCAAAAATACACTGGTGAAATTGACCGTGAATTTGTCCCGTTAAGCGAAAGATAATTAATAGCGACAATTTTAAGCTAATTATCTCGCGTAAATCATTAGCTTTAATATCAAAAGGCGACCTTACGGTTGCCTTTTTTGTATTTACTCTGTTCTGCTCTATCGGTTTAATACCGACATTAAATTAGCACTGTTCCCTATCCTCTTTTTTCACATCAGCAGTCTTGCCCTGTTGATAAGCTCCTATGCACAATATCAACAAATATATCCAAAAAAAGCGCTTGTCAAGTAGCTCATTGAATGACTGAAAGCTGTTAAAATCTCATCTACCATGCTGTTTGCGTATATTTTATAGTCGCTTAGCTATTTACCCGATTAATGCCACATCGAGCATTAGCATTATAAATACTGAGCATAATCAATTTTTTATTTTCCAACCAGTAAAAATACCCATAACTAGGACGTGCAAAGGCTGAATTACCGACGAATTGTTAACTAGATTCGTAGCTTTAACGTACGGGGCTGCTATAATGCGCAGCGCATTTTCAAGCTAGTGGATAAATAATGTCAGATTATCAATTAAGGTTCGGCGGTATTGCCCGCTTATATGGAAACAACCAAAGCGCAGCGCTAAAGCAAGCACATTTTTGCGTAATAGGCATAGGGGGTGTTGGCTCTTGGGTTGCGGAAGCTTTTGCTCGTAATGGTGTTGGCCAGATAACATTAATCGACCTTGATGATTTATGCGTAACGAATATCAACCGTCAAATACATGCCCTAACCGATACGGTTGGCCTCAGTAAAGTTGATGTCATGCGCGATAGAATCAAGCAAATAAATCCTGAATGCATAGTTAATACCATTGAAGATTTTGTTACGCTGGAAAATGTCCGAGACATACTTTCAAATTCATTTGATTACGTAATTGATGCTATCGATTCAGTGAACGTTAAAAGCGCAGTAATTGCTCATTGTAAGCGCAACAAACTGCCAATAGTCACTATCGGTGGTGCGGGTGGCCAGGTTGATCCCAGTAAAATTGCTATTGCCGACTTAAGCCAAACTTTTCAAGATCCGCTGCTAGCAAAGGTACGCAACCAATTACGTCGAGAATATAATTTTCCTCGTAATGTTAAAAGAAAATTTTCAATTGATGCCGTATTTTCTACAGAACAACTGCGCTACCCAGACGCCACTGGCAATGTTTGCCACGCTAAGCAATCAAACGACACAGCTATGCGCCTAGATTGTAGCGGCGGTTTCGGTGCCGCGACCCATGTTACGGCTTGTTTTGCGTTTTTTGCCGTTGCAAAAACAACCGATAAATATTTGAAAAAGGTCTGTAGTTAGCCAAAGCTTAAGGGTTTGTTAAGAGCCAGTTCGATTAACTTACTGGTCAATTTCGTGATATATTTTTTGCACAATAGCGCGCAAACCATTACCGCGCGATGGACTTAAGTGCTGTAACAAACCTAACTCTGCAAAATAGTGTTCCATGTCAAACGCCTTGATTTGCGTAGCACTTTTGTTATTAACAGCGGCCAATATTATAGCAAGCAAGCCTCTAATGACTTTTGCGTCACTATCACCTTTAAATCGATAGAAGTCACCGACTTTTGAACACACTAACCAAGCTTGACTTTCACAACCTGAAATTAATGACTTTTCAGTCTTATCTTCAGGGTTTAAGCGTGGTTGTGTTTTCCCTAACATCATAATTTCTCGATGTTTACTGTCCCAACTTTTAGCTTTAGCAAACAAGGCAAGCATATCATCGATACGAGAATTACTCTCATCAAAATCGAGTATTTCATGCGCTGTTAACCCCTTAGATTTATCACTAATGCTTGCCGTTGACTGCGTCAACTTTTTCAACTCACTTACTGCAAAGTCTATCTCTTCAATGCTATTGTAGGCCGACAAAGATAAACGTATACAACCATTGATATCAAGGTGCTGCATTAGCGGCATTGCACAATGGTGTCCTGAACGAACAGCAATACCAACACTATCTAATGCGCTTGCAACATCATGATTATGCAGTCCTGTTAGAGTAAATGAAAACACGGGAATATCAGGCGCGTCATCAACAATAAATACCAAGCCTTTCACGCTTGATAACTGCTCAAAACAATACTGCTGCAATCGTGATTCATAAGCGAGTAACGCTGCATGGCCTTGCTGTTTAATAAAGTTGATTGTCGCCCCTAGAGCAACAATACCGGCAATATTAGGTGTACCTGCCTCAAATTTATGTGGCAGCTCGTTAAATACTGTTCGCTTAAAGCTCACTGACTTGATCATTTCGCCACCGGCTTGATATGGCGACATTTGCTCTAATAACTCTTGCTTGCCATATAGAACTCCAACCCCCGTTGGGCCATACATCTTATGAGCAGAAAATACATAAAAGTCACAAGCTAACGCCTTAACATCAAGTTTTATATGGGCAACGGCTTGGGCTCCATCAACTAAGGTTAATGCCTGATACGTCTTCGCAACTCGAATCACCTCTTCAACAGGGTTAACTTTGCCTATCACATTAGATATATGGGCAAAACAGACAATTCGAGTGCGCTCACCAATTATCGTTTCGAGTTTGTCTACATCGATTTGCCCCGAAGAAGTTAACGGCAATACTTTAATTACGGCGCCAGTTTGCTCCGCGACAATCTGCCAAGGTACGATATTCGCGTGATGTTCACTGTAACTCAATACAATCTCATCATCGGGTTGTAAGTTAGTACGGCCCCAACTTTGCGCGACTAAATTAATACTTTCTGTACTACCTTTAGTCCAAATAATTTCTTGCTCAGAGCTAGCGTTAATAAATTCTTTTACACTTTGTCGAGACTCTTCATAGGCAGATGTTGCTTTAGCACTTAACGCATGCGAAGCCCTGTGCACATTAGCATTACTCGTGAGATAGTAATTTTTATGGCTATCAATAACACACCGAGGCTTCTGAGTTGTCGCGGCATTATCGAAATAAACTAACGGTTGATTATTCACCAAGCTTTCGAGGATTGGAAATTGCTGACGAAAACGCGTAAAAGAGAATTTTTCCATAAATAATATTGGCACTTTTTTGAGTTGGGATGATTATATCTTAACTTGTTCGATAAAATCTTTGCGGGACTGAGGAAAATCGTAATATTGAGAAAATTATTTCAGATCACTATGCAAAAACGAGTGATATACGCTATACCTTACTATGAGTGATTGGAGGGACATGTACTATGACACTATATTCTTGGTTTATTAGCAGTACGAGAGTTAACTCCGGTAAAAATAACAAAGTTTTATTAGAGCAAGAATTATCAACCTTTAACAAAAACACCATGTGGCCTGTAGCTAAAGTAAGAACAAGCACCTTAATTCAGCAACAAAAGTATATAACTACAGCGTCACATTTACAGCAAGCATCTAAGGTTGATAAAATAAAAGCACACACACATAAATCTCAAGTGAATTAGACGTTAGTCTGCGTAAAAATTTAGCCAATTGGTATTTTCTTAATCGTTGAATTGGCTAAGTTTTAATTAATCAAACTCTATCGCCTTAAGTATCTCCCGCGCTTTTACATAATCACCCTGCCTAGCCCAATCTCTACTGACGTTAAAATGATAACTTGGCATTAAATAATCTCTTGGTGCTAAATTAATAATATCGAGGTAGCGCTGAGGAAAAATTAATTCAAAATACTCTAGCTTTGTCCTTTGCATTAAAGGTTTATATGCTTGAATCTCGGCCGACTTATTACACGAAGCACTGGTAAAGAGCCCTATTTCGTTTTGGTACTCTCTTGGCGTTGCGAGTTGCCAGCCTTGGCCATGCTTGGATAATATCGGGGTGGAGTTTTTAATTAAACTACGCCAAGGGACTTGCGACAAAATAAGCTCTCTAACCTCTGCTCGGCTACCTTGATAATAGTCAGCCAGCACAACAAGGTTATGAGCAAAAGGCGTTTGTTGAACATCCTGACATTTTTGGTGCTGACTTGGCAGCGGATACTCATCAACAAATCCAATGAAATGGCTAAGTTCATGAATTAACACATCGAGGTTGTCTTGTTGATCAATATACATAATACCGTTATCAACATTTGCCCCGCCTCGCTCGACTATAACGCCAACATAACGTGTGCTGATACCGCCTTGCTCAAACCAAACAGTGGCATTACAGCTTATTTGTTCACTAGGACGATGCTGGCATTTAAGCGCATCTGTGGCAATATATTTCGGTGTTGCTAAGCAAATATACTTGGCTAAGTTATTTTGCCCGAAAGCTAACATTAATTGCTCTGCATGTTGTAAACCGGCTAAGTTTGTTGCAAAAAGCTGGACATCAACCAAACATGACGTTTTTGGCGTAATTTTCGCTGCCATAAGCTTTGATGTGATGTTCGAGTCGAAAACAGAAAATTTCACTAGTTCATGAAACAACGCAGTATTTTCGCTTTGCGCTAAGCGCTTTTTATAAGCCTCAATAAAAGCTAAATCACCTTGGTGCAAGGCTAATTTATATAACAGTGCTAGGGCATTATCATTGGTTACAATAGACAGTAGCAATGGTTTTATTTTGTCAAATTGATGCTGTTCGAAATAGATATGCGCTAAGGCGACTCTTGATTTTTCATGGTGTTGGCGTATCGCAACTTGATACCATAATATCGCCCTTTTAATTTGTTGATGCGCTCTAAAGTACTCGGCTAATTGGTAAGCGGTTTGGGGGCTATTATCGGCATGTAATTGTGCTAGATGTCGCCATGCTATCAAATTGTCACTCGTGAGCAATTCGGCTAATCGCTCTTGGGTATTGGTAAATACGTCGAACCTTTCAAGGATGGCAAGTTGTTGACGAGTAATTGTCGCTTGACTGACTTTTTCACGGTATGTGTTGATGAAAAAAAATAAACTTAGCAGTATTATCATTACTAAGCTTATCAGTAGTATTTTAGTTCTTATATTCACCTTTATGTAACGAATAAAAGTTAGGGTGTGAGGCTTTGTTGCATCGCTTGACGCATCAAGTCTAGCTCCAATCTGGCGTATCTATGCTCGACAAACTCATAAACGTTCGTGCTAAGAGCAAGCTTAAAAAAGTTAATGGCCGCATTTGCATCGCCCTGCATTTGACTATATTTTCCGAGATAAAAATAAGCTTCACACAAACGCTCAGTTAAAGCATGATTGCTATTTATATTATCGGTTAAGCGTTCAATAAATACTGCTTGGTTTATTTCCCCTAAGTAAAGCTTAATAATATTTTTTGCCCAGAGACTGTCAGCGATTAATTTTGCATCTAAGACTAAGTTTTGCTGCGCTTGGATTGGGTCTAACTCTACATCGGCCAGATATTGCCATAATACGCGATAAGGATCATTGGTTTGAAATGCTCTAAACACCTTAAAGTCATCCGTGGCTAAATTCGCACGACCGGCATAATACAATGCGATGCCGCGATTAAAATAGGCAAACTCATAACTGGGATCTAACTCGATAGCGGAATCAAAGGCATCGTATGACTGATTAAACTCTTGTAATTGCGTAAAGTGAATACCTAGAAAGTTGTAGGCATCTACCATATCAGGCTTTAAATTAATGGCTTGATTAAAGTCATTATGTGACAAGGCACGTAAGCCGAATTTATCATATTTAATGCCGCGTTGATAATATAACTCTGCACGTTGCTCATCGCTAATTTTAGCCCGTTGTAAAACTTGGCTGATACGCTCTAGCGCAATTTCATCTTTAACACTAATCGCAATGGGCTCAGCAATGATCAGCTCACCGATCGCGGATTTTTGTTCTGTTGTTGTGCTGCAGCCTTGAGTGAGCAGTAAAGCTGAAACAAGTAATACTTTGGAAATTAATGTTTGAGAAAATGGTTTTATAGTAATTAAGTGCACGAAAAACAGCATCCTTATAAGTATTCATGCTAATGAGTATATAAAAAAGGGAGCAATTAAGCTCCCTTTTTATCGACAAGTTATTAGCTATAAATTTCTAATATACCTACGGTAGTTGCTTTAGAACAACAACTTACTCTGCTGTGTCAGTTTCTGTTGCAGGAGCCGCTGTTTTTTCAGCAGCTTCTTTCATGCTTAAACGTACGCGACCTTGACGATCAACTTCAAGCACTTTTACAGTGACTTCTTGACCTTCAGTTAATACGTCAGTTACTGCGTTAACACGTTCGTCAGAAATTTGAGAAATATGTACTAAACCGTCTTTACCTGGTAATACGTTAACAAACGCACCAAAATCAACGATACGTACCACTTTACCGGTATAAACTGTACCTACTTCGATCTCAGCTGTAAGTGCGGTAATACGAGCAATAGCATCTTTAGCTTGTTCGCCGTCAGTGGCCGCAATTTTAACCGTACCGTCATCTTCAATTTCAATGGTAGTACCGGTTTCTTCAGTTAATTGGCGAATAGTTGCGCCGCCTTTACCGATAATGTCACGAATTTTATCTTGTGGAACTTTCATGGTATGAATACGTGGCGCAAATTGAGAGATATCATCACGATGTCCGCCAATAGCTTCATCCATCACACTTAAGATATGAGTACGTGCTGCTTTTGCTTGGTTTAAAGCAATTTGCATGATTTCTTGCGTAATACCTTCAATTTTAATGTCCATTTGAAGTGCAGTAATACCACCGGTAGTACCGGCTACTTTAAAGTCCATGTCACCTAAGTGATCTTCGTCACCTAAAATGTCAGAAAGAACAACAAAGTTGTCACCTTCTTTCACTAGACCCATAGCAATACCAGCAACAGAGGCTTTAATTGGAACACCAGCATCCATTAATGCTAATGAAGTACCACAAACAGAAGCCATTGAAGATGAACCATTAGATTCTGTAATTTCAGATACTACACGTACTGAGTATGGAAATTCTTCAGCAGAGGGCATGACAGCCAACATACCACGTTTTGCTAAACGACCATGGCCAATTTCACGACGCTTAGGTGAGCCAACAAAACCCGTTTCGCCAACACAGTATGGAGGGAAGTTGTAATGAAGCATGAAGTTATCAGTCTTCTCACCCATGATTGTATCAAGACGTTGTGCATCACGTTGTGTACCTAACGTAGCGGCAACTAATGCTTGAGTTTCACCGCGGGTAAAGACAGCAGAGCCGTGAGTACGTGGTAAAACACCAGTCATAACATCCAAGGCTCGGATCATTTCAGGATCACGACCATCAATACGCGGATGACCTTGTGTGATACGACCACGAACAACAGTTTTCTCTAGGTCATGGAATAAATCTTTTGCATCTTGTACGTCGAGTTCCGCATCAGCTTCAAGTAATTGCTCGATAACGCCATTGCGAATTTCAGCAATTTTTTCATAACGAACCGCTTTTTCAGTAATTTGGTAAGCTTCGTTAACCGCTGCTTCTGAAAGCTCAGCAATTTTAGCCACTAAATCAGCGTTCTTAACTGGCGCTTCCCATTCCCATTTAGGGTTGTTAACTTCAGCAGCCATTTCTTTAATCGCGTTGATCGCGGTTTGCATTTGCTCATGACCGTAAACTACAGCGCCAAGCATGACTTCTTCAGAAAGCACATCAGCCTCTGACTCAACCATTAATACTGCAGAATCAGTACCAGAAACCACTAAATCAAGTTGTGAGCTAGCAAGTTCAGATTGTAATGGGTTAAGGATGTATTTACCGTCAGTGTAACCAACGCGTGCTGCGCCAACAGGGCCACTAAATGGCATACCTGAAATAGCTAATGCTGCAGACGTACCTAATAAAGAGATAATGTCTGGGGCAATTTCTGGGTTAGCTGAAACAACGGTAATAATTACTTGAACTTCGTTGGTAAACCCTTCAGGGAATAATGGACGAATTGGACGGTCAATTAAGCGTGCAATTAATGTTTCTTCTTCTGAAGGACGACCTTCACGCTTGAAGAAACCACCTGGGATTTTACCTGCAGCGTAGGTACGCTCTTGGTAGTTAACGGTTAATGGGAAAAAGTCTTGACCTGGTTTTGCTTCTTTTTTACCAACAACTGAGACTAATACTGAGGTATCGTCCATGCTTGCCATAACGGCACAAGTTGCTTGACGAGCAATAACGCCCGTTTCTAAAGTTACGGTATGTTGACCGAATTCAAAAGTTTTAGTAACTGGTTTGAACATATAAAAGTTCCTTAAATATTTTTAGATTGTAACCAATCTGTACAATTATTTATTCACTTAGTTAGCTACTTAATTATTCATTTGAATATTAAGGCGTTAACAAAAGTTACGCACTAAGTTGAACAAAAAATTATACAGTTTGATTGATTAGTTTTTTGCAAATACAAAATTTGCACGCACATTATACTTAACGGCTGATTTTTTGCTAGCGTCAAAGCAAAAATGATGGCGTTAAAAGTTAAAAATGTCCGGTTTACTCTGGTATTAGTGATTCTATAAATAACAGCGCCAAGGTTTTACCTTTGAGAACGACAACTAAAAACGAATAGCTAAGTGATTAGGTCATGGCAGGGGTTTGATGATTATTGCTTTGCGCCAGCAAAGCGCTTTTGTTGCTCATTTATTTCCACTATAAAAAAAGGAGCCATCGGGCTCCTTTTGAAAATCTTTGCTTTTATTAAATAAAGCGTGTCTTAACGACGTAGACCTAATTTACCGATCAAAGCAGTGTAACGTTCAACGTTTTTGCCTTTTAAGTAATCAAGTAATTTACGACGTTGGCTTACCATGCGTAATAAACCACGACGTGAATGGTGGTCATGGATGTGCTCTTTGAAGTGACCTTGTAAGTGGTTGATTTGTGTAGTTAACAAAGCAACTTGTACTTCTGGAGAACCAGTATCACCTTCACCTTGAGCGTATTCTGCAACGATAGCAGCTTTTTCAGCAGCATTTAAAGACATAGTATTTACCTTAATTTTAGTGTTTTAATAATCGCGTCGAGCCGAACACTAAATCAGCAAGACGTTCTAAAGAGCGCGTATTCTATCAATAATTACTGCAATTGCAACCTAAACTGATTTGGCTACAGGCAGCTTTTACACTTAACTAACCACTGTGATGCGTTTGGGAGCAACTAAACCGTCATCATCAATGTGACCAACGCCAATAAATTCGCCAGTATCAACGTCGTCGCCGACAAATACTTGCACCAAACCATCGCTAGGTGCGCCCGAGCATTGTACAGGGTTACCATGGCGTAAAAAGTTTGCTGACATATCGTCAACAAATACGACCGGAATACCATCACAGGCTGTAGTCATCGGTAACAGTAAGGGGTCTAAATAAACTGACGGTGCTACATCTTCGGCTTGAGCTTGCTCAAGCAAAGCTTCAAGCTGAGCCATTGTTACCATGCGCTCTGTTGGGTAATTACCAACAGCGCTACGACGTAAACTTGCAACATGGGCACCGCAACCGAGCAGTTCACCTAAATCATCGATAATCGTGCGGATATACGTGCCTTTAGAGACATGAATATCTAAATCGACTTCATCACCTTCAAAACGCAATAAATCTAAGCGAAACACGGTAATATCACGAGACTCTCTTGGCACTTCAATACCTTCACGCGCATATTTATATAAAGGTTGTCCTTGATACTTTAACGCTGAGTACATCGATGGGACTTGTTTTGTCGTACCACGAAATGAGGCTAATGCTGCCGCTAATTGCTCAGCACTAACATCAACCGCTTTTTCACTCACCACTTCACCGTCAATATCACTGGTGGTGGTACGAATGCCTAATTTAGCCGTAACTTGATAGGTCTTATCCGTATCAAGTAAGAATTGTGAAAACTTAGTACCTTCACCTAAACATATCGGTAACATTCCGGTAGCTAGGGGATCTAAAGCACCGGTATGACCTGCCTTTTGAGCAAAGTAAATACGCTTAACTTTTTGTAAAGCACTGTTTGACGACATATCGTAAGGCTTATCAAGTAATAAAACCCCGTTAATCGCACGGCCTTTTCTTTTTTTAGCCATGGTTATTCTTTCTCTGAAGTTTCGTCAGTTTCTGGTGTTTCACCTTGGTGATTTTTCATGTCTTCGGCTACAGCTTTATCAACTAAATTACCCATGCGAACACCTTCAACCATCGAGCTATCATAAATAAATCTCAGCTCAGGCATAATACGCGCTTTGATACGCTTAGCTAACAACGTACGAATGTAACTTGCGGCGTCATTTAGCACTTCAATTGATTGATCAACGTTTTGGCCTTCTAATGTAAAGAAAGTGACAAATATTTTTGCATAGGCTAAATCTCGGGTAATCTCTACCGCATTTACCGTTACCATGCCCAAACGCGGGTCTTTAACTTCGCGCTGAATAATCATCGCGATTTCTTTTTGAATTTCTTGTGCAACTCGATCGGTACGAGCAAATTCTCTTGCCATAATGGCTACTCCTAATAACGCTATAAAACTTATTGATACGTTAGATAAACTTTATAGCAAAAAATGGAGGCCAAGCCCCCATTTTAATAAATCGATTGTGATTAAATATTTAAGTTGTTGTTAACAAGAGCAAAGAAAAAGCACGCCATTGACGCAAGTCAATGAGTACTTTTAATGCAGCTATCGTGAACAACAGCAATAATATTAATTACAATGTACGTTGTACTTCTACAGTCTCAAATACTTCGATTTGGTCGCCAACACGTACATCGTTGTAGTTCTTAACACCGATACCACACTCAGTACCGTTACGAACTTCTTGTACGTCATCTTTAAAGCGACGCAAAGACTCCAACTCACCTTCGTAAATAACCACGTTTTCACGTAATACACGAATCGGTGCTGAACGTTTAATAATACCTTCAGTAACCATACAACCAGCAATTGCGCCAATTTTTGGTGATTTAAAAACATCACGTACTTGAGCAAGACCAATGATTTCTTGTTTAAACTCAGGAGCAAGCATACCGCTCATTGCTGATTTAACTTCATCAATCAAGGCATAGATAACACTGTAGTAGCGTAAATCAATTTTCTCAGCTTCAATAACTTTACGTGCAGTAGCATCAGCACGAACGTTAAAGCCAACGACGATAGCGTTTGACGCTGCCGCTAACGTTGCATCTGTTTCAGTAATCGCACCAACGCCACTACCAATGATACGTACTTTAACTTCGTCAGTTGATAATTTAACCAGTGAGTCTGAAATCGCTTCAAGTGAGCCTTGAACATCAGATTTAAGTACCACGTTAACTTCAGAAATATCACCTTCGGCCATGTTAGCAAACATGTTTTCAAGTTTAGACTTCTGTTGGCGAGCAAGTTTCACATCACGGAACTTGCCTTGACGGAATAAAGCAACTTCACGTGCTTTCTTCTCATCTTTAACAACTGTTGCTTCATCACCTGATTGTGGTACACCACTTAAACCAATAATTTCAACTGGAATAGATGGGCCTGCAGATTGAATGGTTCGACCATTCTCATCACGCATGGCACGTACACGACCATATTCTAATCCACAAAGTACGATATCACCTTGGTTCAACGTACCTTCTTGTACAAGTATCGTTGCAACAGGGCCACGACCTTTATCCAATTTAGATTCAACTACGACACCGTTTGCCATTTTATCAACCACAGCCGTCAGTTCTAGCACTTCAGATTGTAATAAAATCGCGTCAAGTAACTCATCGATACCTAAGCCAGTTTTAGCTGATACGTGACAGAATTGAACGTCGCCGCCCCACTCTTCAGATAATACGTTGTGTTGTGATAATTCACTTTTAACACGATCTGGGTCTGCACCCTCTTTATCCATTTTGTTAACAGCGATGATAATCGGCGCTTCAGATGCTTTAGCATGCTGAATTGCTTCAATCGTTTGTGGCATTACACCATCATCAGCTGCAACAACAATAATAACAATATCAGTTGCTTTAGCACCACGTGAACGCATAGCGGTAAACGCCGCATGACCAGGAGTATCAAGGAAAGTGATCATGCCATGACCCGTTTCTACGTGATAAGCACCAATATGCTGTGTGATACCACCCGCTTCGCCGGCAGCTACTTTCGCTTCACGGATGTGATCAAGCAATGATGTTTTACCATGGTCGACGTGACCCATAATAGTAACTACTGGGGCACGTGTAATCGATTCACCAGAATGACCACGATCAGATAATACCGCTTCTTCCAAGGCATTTTCTTTCACAAGTACCACTTCACGACCCATTTCTTCAGCAACTAATGCTGCTGTTTCTTGGTCAATCACTTGGTTGATGGTCGCCATAGCGCCCATCTTAAACATAGCTTTAACAACTTCAGCGCCTTTAACAGACATTTTGTTGGCTAATTCTGCTACCGAAATGGTTTCACCGATTCGCACTTCATTGAGCTTAATTTCAACGGGTTTCGTGAAACCATGCTTCAAGCTTTGAGGTGAAGATAAGCTTAACTTGCCCTTGCCTCTCGCATTGCGGCCACCGCGGTTATTTCGGTCTTGACCAGCAGGTTTTTTCTTCTTGCGACGACGACCACTTTCATCAGCTGAGTCACTTTTATCTTCAGCTTCTTGAGCGTATTTAGAAGAAGTTAAATGTACCACTTCTTTTTCTTTCGCTTTACGTTCAGCTTCTTGCTCTTTCCAGCGAGCTTCATTTTCTTCAGCAAGTTTACGCGCAGCTTCCGCAGATAAGCGTGCTTCTTCTTCAGCTTTAGCCGTTAACTCAGCTTCTTGTTGTATGCGTAATTTTTTCGCTTCTTCCGTTTCAGCAGCCGCTACAGGTTTAGCTGCAGACTCTTCAATGTTTTTCGCTTTTGCTACCGCTGCTTGTTTCGCTTTCACTTCAGCTTCTGCTTTTGCTGCTAATTTAGCTTCAGCGTCTATTTCAGCTTTTGCCGCTGCTGCTGCACGAGCATTTTCTGCTTCTTTAGCATCAGCTTCTGCTTTCGCTTTGGCGGCAGCTTCAGCTTGAATACGCGCTTCTTCAGCTGCTTTTTCGTCAGCTTCTGCTTGTTGTTGCTCTTCTAACTCACTACGTTTTACATAAGTACGCTTTTTACGTACTTCTACTTGCACTGATTTAGCTTTGCTACCGTGACCTAACACTAAGGTAGATTTTTTCTTACGGCTAAGCGTCATTTTACTTGGGCTAGCAGTTGAGTCATCACCGTGTTGTTTTTTCAAATGTTCAAGCAGGGTTTCTTTTTCTTCTTGCGAAACAGAATCGGTTGCCGATTTTTTCACGCCAGAGTCAGCCAATTGGCTTACTAAGCGATCCACCGGTGTGCCGATCTCTTTGGCAAGTTGTTCTACTGTTACGTTTGCCATCTATATAATTCTCCCGGTGAGTTATTCTTCGTTAAACCAACAAATATTACGTGCAGCCATAATTAGCTCGCCCGCTTTGGTTTCATCTAATTCTTCAATGTCTGATATTTCATCAACACCTTGCTCTGCAAGCTGTTCTAAAGTTGTAACACCACGACTTGCTAATACAAACGCTAAATGACGTTCTAAGCCAGGAAGATTTAACAAATCTTCTGCAGGCTCTGCATCTTCAAGTGTTTCTTCACTTGCTAATGCTTGGGTAGTAATTGCTGCTTTTGCGCGTTCGCGCAATTCTTCAACAATGTCTTCATCCATGCCGTCGATATCAAGCATTTCAGCTACCGGTACGTAGGCAATTTCTTCTAACGAAGTAAACCCTTCTTCTACTAACATCAAGGCAAAATCTTCATCAAGATCTAGCTTGTCAGTAAATAGCGTTAATACTTTATCGTTTTCAGCTTGGTGCTTCTCGTTCATATCAGCAACCGTCATCACGTTAAGTTCCCAGCCAGTTAATTGGCTAGCTAAACGTACGTTTTGACCACTACGACCAATCGCCATGGCTAAGTTGCCTTCTTCCACCGCGATATCCATGGTGTTTTTGTCTTCGTCAACAATGATCGAAGCAACTTCTGCTGGTGCCATCGCATTGATAACGTATTGTGCAGGGTTGTCATCGTATAACACGATATCAACACGCTCGCCGCCTAACTCACTTGAAACGGCTTGCACACGTGAACCACGCATACCTACACATGCACCAACCGGGTCGATGCGTTTGTCATTACTTTTTACAGAAATTTTCGCACGCGAACCCGGATCACGAGCAGCGCCTTTAATTTCTAGCATTTCTTCGCCAATTTCTGGCACTTCAACGCGGAATAATTCAATTAACATCTCAGGTTTAGTGCGACTAACAAATAATTGTGCGCCACGTGCTTCTGGTTTAATTTCATAAAGTAAACCACGAATACGATCACCTGGACGGAAACTTTCACGCGGTAACATGTCATCACGATAAACAATGGCTTCTGCGTTATTGCCTAGGTCTAAAATAACACTATCGCGACTGGCCTTTTTCACTACACCTGTGATGATTTCACCGATTTGCTCTTGGTAAGCATCAACGATAAGACCACGTTCGGCTTCACGAATTTTTTGTACGATAACTTGTTTTGCCGTTTGTGTTGTTACACGATCAAACTTAACCGATTCAATTTGCTCTTCAACATAATCGCCAACCTTAAGTTCAGGTTCATCATATTGCGCCGCCGCTAAACTAATTTCAGCATACGGGTTTTCCATCGGTGTTTCGCTTTCATCAACGATTAACCAACGACGAAACGTATCAAATTCACCACTTGCACGGTCAATACTGACACGAACAGCGATATCGCCTTCATATTTCTTTTTTGTCGCAGTTTCTAAAGCCGTTTCCATCGCTTCAAAAATGCTTTCTCGTGGTAATGCCTTTTCATTAGAAACAGCATCTACGACCAGTAATATTTCCTTACTCATGACTAGTTAGCCTTTCTCATTATTTTAAAGTTATTTTTTATGGTTATAAACAAGGTGAGCCTTGTCTATGTTGCTAATAACGAGTTCATACTCTTCGTTATCCACCATGACAATTAAACTGTCGTTTTCAACGGCAACTAATTTGCCTTTGAATTTTCGACGGCCATTCAATGGCATTGAAATTCTGACTTCTACCGTTTCACCAACAACCGCTTCAAACTGCGCTTTGTCAAATAATGGACGATCAAGCCCGGGTGATGAAACTTCTAAGCTGTATTCACTACTAATCGGGTCTTCTACATCGAGAATAGCCCCTACTTGACGACTGACTTCTGCGCAGTCATCAACATCGATACCATTTTCATGGTCGATAAATAATCGTAAAACTGAATTGTTACCAGCGCTGATATATTCAACACCTAATAATTCCTTACCCGTTTCTTCAACGGCAGGACGTAACATGTCAGTTAGTTTGTGTTCAAATTTAGCCAATCACTTTTCTCCAATTTGGAAGAGTCCAGAAACAAAAAAAGGGCATATAGCCCAGCGATACAACTTGCTGCTATTGCACCTTTCACATTGTTAAGATACAAAAAAGCCCCAATACGCGGGGCTTATTCACTGAACCCACGATGTAAACCAAGCAATAACACTCTTGGTTCTGTATAACAATATCTTGGATAACTATCTAACTGCGATAAAAACCCATTCAGTGAAATATTGCTATATTCAAGCTGCGCAAATTATATAGAGTTGCTGATTTTTTAGCAAGTATATTTTAGCAAACTAATAAAGAAGCTATCGTAAGCTAGCCCTAGCCTATTGAATAGAAATACCGCTATTTCATCAATCATGGCTATAATATTTATTGCGGTATTATCATATAGTTAGTAAATTACTACAATATATGCTAAAAATCATTAACGGCTATTAGTTTGCCATTTTATTAACAGCACTTACAGGCACTTTGGAATTATATGTATACATATTCTCACTTACTTTTAAGAAATCTTCTTTTTGCTTTGGGTTTTAGTGCCAGCGTTGCAATCGCCGGTGCTGTGTTATTAACATTACAAATATCTGAGCAACAAAGTCAACATCAACAAACATTACTGTCCTTAGATAAGCAATTAACTTTTGCCAACACTGACGAGCTTGCCAAACACCTACCCAGCGCTTTTCAATATCACTTTATCAGTGTAAAAAATTCAGCAGGTGCGACTATTGTAAACCAACAGCAAACCCCACTGTTATTTAACGATTTAATAATGGCGCCAATTAGCCAAGTTAAGTTACCTAATGCAAATTTAGTTATCCATTACCAGCTCGATGTCAGTAGGGTACTAACCTTGTTGAAAAATATCGTATTGTCGGTATTTATACTCAGCGTGTTATTCATTATGGTTGCTACCACAATCAGTGTTGGGCGCTACCGTCAATTAGCGGATAAAATCAATCATCAAATTAAGCGCGATCTTGCCTTGATTATTTCAGGGAAAGAAAATCATGACGAAATCATTGATGACGAAATAGACTTACCTGGCGTTCAGCAACATTTAACAGAACTCAAAGCACTGATTGCCAGTAAGGTCAGCGCCACCGCAACCTTAGAACAAGACGCCTACATTGAACCGGTTACTAAATTAGAAAACCGTAATCGTTTTATTCAATTTTTTGAAAGTGCCGATAGTCGCTCAGACTTTGGGGTTTTATCGATAACACGTTGCTCTGAATTACAAACCATTAATCAAATCCACGGCTACCAAGAAGGCGATAATTACATTCGCAAAGTTGCTGATATCATGAAAAATGCGATAAGTCGTTATAAAGGTGCAAAGGTGTTTCGTTTAAACAGCTCTGATTTTGCCACGCTTATCCCCAACGTAACATTAAAAAGCGCAGAGAAATTTGCTGCTGAATTAACCGCAAGTTTCAATGAATACCAACAAGCTTCATTTTTAGATTCTGTCGGTTACACTGGCTTAGTTTACTTTGATAACGATAAGCCCTTAGGCGAACTTTTAGCATTAGCGGATACCGGTATTAGTGTCGCACAAACGCAGAAAGTTAACGCTTGGTATGCACAAACAGACGAAAGTATTATCGACAATAATAGTGCCAGTTACGGTAATCAAAACTGGCGTCAAGAAATTGATAGTGTTATTGAAAACCAAAGAGTTAATTTACTTGTACAACCGATTAAACCTAGCAGTCCTAACAATCGCGTTTATGGTGAGATATTAGCCCGTTTTCTAAATAGTAATGATGATGTTTTACCTACCGCCTCGTTTTTCGCTATGGCTGAAAAGCTTGATAAAATAGTGGCGGTTGATCGCATGATTATCGAAGCGGTGATTAAAGAAATCACCGACAGAAATATGCAAGACCAATTCATTGGCATCAATGTGAGTGCTCGTTCGATCAACGATGGACACTTTCTTATTTGGCTAGAGCGTCGATTATTACGCGACGCCACGATTGCCTCAAAACTGGTTTTTGAAATTACCGAAAGTGGTTTACAACAAAACATAAAAACCAGTAAAAACTTTATTGATATGGTCCACCGTGTTGGCGCTAGAATTACCGTTGAACGTTTTGGTGTCGGCTTAACCTCATTTAAATTCTTTAGAGATTTAAAACCTGACTTTATCAAAATGGATAGCACCTATACTCGTGATATTGACGAAGACAAAAACAACCAATACTTCTTGCGCTTGATGGTAGATTTAGCGCATAGATTAAGTATTAGTGTCTTAGCAGAAGCCGTAGAAAGCCAAGAAGAGAAGTTTATGCTTGGTAAATTATTTATTGATGGCTGCCAAGGGTTTTATATCGGTAAACCAACCAACCTTTCGTCCATGTAAAAAATTAATATTTAACATAACTGCTAGTTAATTTCAGTTACGTTAATGACTTGGCAAAGCCACTGCATCGCAGTGGCTTTTTTGTTTTTAAAGAACTGACACTACTACTGAGCTCACTAACATTAATACTATTTCTTTATGACAAGTTAATATCTGCGCATTAAATTGAATAACCCTACGCTTCATATGTTGTTTATTGCTTGATAAACACGGATAATAGTGTGAATTTTCACGGTAAAACAATGAACAAATGACTGATTACCTCTTGCTACTCGTTGGCACAGTATTAGTAAATAACTTTGTCTTGGTTAAGTTCCTTGGCTTATGCCCATTTATGGGTGTGTCATCACGAACTGAAACTGCCATAGGCATGTCTTTTGCGACAACATTTGTGATGACCTTAGCCTCATTGCTGAGCTATATCGTCAATAGCTATATTCTAGCCCCATTAGGTTTAGAGTATTTAACGACGATGACCTTCATTTTAGTGATTGCCGTTGTGGTGCAATTTACCGAAATGGTCGTGCATAAAACCAGTGCAAACCTCTACCGTTTATTAGGCATTTTTCTGCCATTGATCACCACTAATTGTGCTGTGCTTGGTGTGGCGTTATTAAATCTTTACGAACAACATAATTTTTTTGAATCGATCGTTTATGGTTTTGGCGCCGCTGTCGGCTTTTCTTTGGTATTAATCATGTTTTCTGCCATGCGGGAAAAATTAGCTAATGCCGATGTACCTTCCCCGTTTAAAGGCTCTGCTATTGCCATGATCACCGCGGGCTTAATGTCACTGGCATTTATGGGCTTTACCGGTTTGGTGAAATTTTAATGAGTACACTTATCGCAATATTAGTCGTGGGTGTAATTGCCGCGTTATTTGGCGCCTTATTAGGTTTCGCTTCAGTACGCTTTAAGGTAGAAGGTGACCCGCTTGCTGAACAGTTAGATGCCCTTCTGCCACAAACACAATGTGGTCAATGTGGCTACCCCGGTTGCAAACCTTATGCTGAAGCCGTTGCTAATGGTGAAGCGATCAACAAGTGTGCTCCGGGTGGTGAAGACACCATCAAAAAAATTGCTGATTTAATGGGCGTAGAAGTGCAACCTTTAGATGGTAATCACGAAACAGATAACTCGCCTAAAGTCGCTTTTATCATTGAAGAAGACTGTATTGGCTGTACCAAGTGTATTCAGGCTTGCCCCGTTGATGCCATCATAGGCACAACCAAGCAAATGCATACTATAATTGCTGACGAGTGCACAGGTTGTGATTTATGTGTAGCGCCTTGTCCGGTTGATTGTATAGAAATGATCCCAGTTGCAACAACAACGCAAAACTGGCAATGGGATTTAGATAGTATTCCCGTAGTACAGATAGATTAGAAGAGGTTTTGGTGGATTCGGTAATTGAGCGTATACAAAAAGGCAATTTTTGGCAGTTTCATGGCGGCATTCATCCCCCTGAGCAAAAATTTCTGACCTGTACCAAACCTATAGCAAGTGCACAAATTCCTGAGCAGTTAATCATCCCTATTCGTCAGCATATTGGCCAAGCCGGTGATTTGATTGTTAACGTTGGCGACAAGGTGCTTAAAGGACAAGTGTTAAGTACTACTGATAGCCCAATGTCTCTGCCTATTCATGCACCGACCAGTGGCACAATCAGCGCCATTCAACCGATGGCGATCCCACACCCTTCTGGCTTGAGCGAAACCTGTATTATTTTAACGCCTGATGGGGAAGATACTTGGAAGCAACGTCATATTTGTCCTGATTATCAACTATTAAGCAAAGCACAGATTTTAGAGAAAATCGCTAATGCGGGTATTTCTGGTATGGGCGGTGCTGGCTTTCCAACGCAAGTTAAGGTTGGCACTTTAGCTAAAATCGATTACTTAATCATTAATGCTGCTGAGTGTGAACCCTATATTACTGCTGATGATTTGCTGATCCAAGAACATAGCCCCACCATATTAGACGGTATTAAAATTTTAGACCATTTACTATCGCCCAAACACATTCTTGTCGGTATTGAAGATAATAAAGCAAAAGCTATCGACGCATTAAAGAAAGCCACGGCAGATATCAACCATATTGAAGTTTGTGTTATTCCAACGAAATATCCAAGTGGTGGTGAAAAACAGCTGATTAAGATATTAACCGGCCAAGAAGTGCCTAGTGGTGTATTACCGAGCTCTTTGGGCATGGTGATGCAAAATGTTGCCACTTGTTTTGCCATTGCTGATGCGGTTATCAACGACACGCCGCTAATCAAACGTGTTGTCACGGTTAGTGGGCAGGCACTTGAAAAGCCGCAAAATGTTTGGGCGCTTATTGGCACCCCAGTGGGGTTTTTAACCGAGCAATGTGGCTACACTAATAGTCAAGACAAGCATTTAATCATGGGTGGCCCGATGATGGGTTTTAGTTTACCCAACGCTCAAATTCCAGTGGTCAAAACTACCAATTGCATCTTAGCGCCTAGTGAAGTTGAAATAGCCTCGCCCTTTTCATCGACCAGTCGCAAAGAGGTTGAATGTATTCGTTGTGGCCTTTGTGCTGACGCTTGTCCTGCACAACTATTACCACAGGAATTACAGTGGAGTGCGAAAGCAAAAGATCAGCCACAACTAGAAAAGCTTAATCTATTTGATTGTATTGAATGTGGTGCTTGTGCTTATGTTTGCCCGAGCCAAATCCCGTTAGTGCATTACTATCGCGTCGCAAAAGCTGAAATTCGCCAACAAAAGCTACTCGATATCAAAGCAGAAAAAGCAAAAGTTAGATTTGAAGCGCGTAAGCAAAGGCTTGAACGTGAAAAACTTGCCCGTGCAGAAAAGCAGAGAATTGCGGCCGAAGCACGTAAAGCCAGAATGAACGCGGGTACAACAGCAGCGAAATCAGAAAAATCAGCGGTAGCGGCTGCACTGGCGCGTGTCAAAGCGAAAAAAGCCCAAGTCAGTCAAACCGAGCCTAGTACTGAAGTAAGCACTCCAGCAGTTGAGCAACTTGCTGACAGTAAAAGCCAAGTCGCAAATGCGATTGCTAGAGCCAAGGCAAAAAAATTAGCCCAGAAGGCTTCAGCTGACAAAGATGCGCCCAATAGTGCTGAGCAGAAAAGCACACAAAGCTCAGATGCCTCAGTACACGCAAAGGAAGTTGTTCAGCCTGAGCACAAAGGTAAACAAGCTAAAGTGGCGGCTGCTATTGCAAAAGCGAAAGAGAAGGCAAAAGCCAAAAAACACCAAGCAGCCGAACAACCAGCTGAGAGCGCTGAATTAGTTACAGCCAGTCAGCAGACTACACAAGAATTAACATCTGAAAGTGCAAGACAAGACACACTTTCAGATGAAAAAGCTCAACAAGCAAGTGATAAAAAGGCTCAGGTCGCAGCTGCTATTGTGAAAGCTAAGGCTAAAAAAGCAGCGAAAACGAATACGCACGCTGAAGCTGCAACCGAACCAGATAACAACGTTGACACCCCCTCGCCAAACGGTGTTATCACAACAACTGCTGAATCAGCCGAACAAGTTAAAGCAACTGACGAAACACCAATAGATGCCCAATCAAACACAGCAAAGTCAGTAAGTAAAAGTGCTTCTGCTGGGGCAGATCGAAAAGCTAAAATTGCTGCAGCCGTGGCAAAAGCAAAAGCTAAGAAAATGGCTGAAAAATCTCAACAACCAGTCACGGCAACATCAAGTGAAGTTGTCGCTAGTAACGATAGTACTCAGCCCGAGCAAACCGCTATTGATGCTAAGAAAAAAGCACGTATTGCTGCAACGGTTGCTAAAGCAAAAGCAAAAAAATTAGCGGCTGCAACTAATAATTCATCACAACCTTCAGAGTAATTGAACACTATGGCTTTTTGGATAGCAAGCTCCCCCCATAATCACCAACAAAGTGAAACATCAGCACTCATGAGGTTGGTGATTTATGCCACGATTCCTGGCATATTTGCACAGTGGTACTTCTTTGGCTGGGGTAATTTAATTCATATCGCTTTAGCTGTAGCCAGTGCTCTTATAGCCGAGTTTACGGTGTTATCTTTACGCAATAAAAAGATAACCACCCAATTATTTGATGGTAGCGCTATACTAACGGCCGTATTACTGGGCATAAGTCTTCCTGCTCTAGCGCCATGGTGGATCACCATTATTGGCAGTTTATTTGCCATCGTTGTGGTAAAGCAGCTCTATGGCGGATTAGGACATAACCCTTTTAATCCAGCAATGGCAGCGTACGTTATGCTGCTAATTTCATTTCCACTACAAATGACCCAATGGCAACCGCCATTATCGTTACTGGCTATGGATATCCAGTTCAGTGATACCCTTTCAGTTATTTTCTCAGGTTATACGCCACAAGGTTATTCCGTTGAACAAATACGCACACACATTGACGGATTTACCATGGCAACGCCACTCGATACCGTAAAAACAAACCTCACGTTAGGCTTAACGGTGGTTGAAAGTATGCAAGCTGTCACTATAGGTGAACATTTTGGTCTCGGTTGGGAGTGGATCAATGCTGGTTTTCTGCTCGGCGGGTTATATTTACTCAGTAAAAAAGCGATCCACTGGACAACCCCCGTCAGCTTCTTATCAAGCTTATTTATTTGTAGTTTTATTGCCTTTATTATTAGTCCTGATAGCAGTGCCTCAACGATGTTTCACTGGTTTACAGGCGCGACAATGTTAGGAGCGTTTTTCATCCTGACCGACCCTGTATCCGGAGCGACAAGTGTTAAAGGCCGCTTGGTTTTTGGCGCACTGGCCGGATTATTAGTTTATCTGATCAGGAAGTTTGGTGGTTATCCAGATGCCATCGCCTTTGCGGTTTTAATGTGTAACATGGCGGCGCCGTTAATTGACCAATATACTCGCCCGCGAACATACGGCCACAATGTAGGAATAAAAAAATAATGTCTGACTTAACTCCTGCAATCAGTAACAACGCGAAAATCCTGGCATTATTCGCCATTGCCTGTACCGCTGCAGTTGGTTTGGTACATTTACTGACCAAAGATCGTATTGAATTGCAGACTCAACAGCAATTAATTCAACAGTTAAATGAAATCATTCAAGTGAAGCGTCATGATAATGAAATGTTTCGTGATTGTATTATCGCACCTGAAGACAACAACACCGACTTAATTATCGATGTGATTTATCGTGCTCGACTTAATAATGAGCCTACCGCTGCCGCCATAAAAACAGTGGCACCTGATGGCTACAGCGGTAATATAGAATTATTAATCGCCATTAATACTGACGGTAGCGTCAGTGGTGTCAGAACATTACTGCATAAAGAAACACCTGGTTTAGGCGACAAAATTGAACTGAGAAAAAGTGATTGGATCACTAAGTTTTCAGGTAAAAAACTGCTCGACAGCAAAGATAATCGCTGGGCAGTTGTCAAAGATGGCGGGATGTTTGATCAGTTCACTGGCGCTACTATTACTCCCAGAGCTGTTGTTAACACCGTCAGAAAAGCAATCGATTACTTTCAAGCTAACCAGACACGTATTTTTACTGCCGCGAGTAATTGTGGAGCGAAACGATGAAAATAAATCCAGAATATAAAGAGTTAGCTTGGCAAGGGTTGTGGAAAAACAACCCCGGCTTAGTGCAATTACTGGGCCTATGCCCATTACTGGCGGTAACCTCAACCGTAGTCAACGCCCTAGGCTTAGGCATTGCCACAATGTTTGTATTAATTTGTTCAAACGCCACGGTATCGGCCATCCGCCAATGGGTACCGAAAGAAATACGTATACCCATTTTTGTTTTAATCATCGCCGCATTTGTTACTTGTGTGCAATTATTAATGAACGCTTTTACTTACGATTTATATCAGTCTTTAGGGATATTCCTACCACTAATCGTCACCAATTGTGCCATTATTGGCCGTGCAGAAGCTTACGCCTCTAAAAACCCGATCAAGCAAGCTAGCTTTGATGGTTTAATGATGGGACTCGGCTTCTTAGCTGTGTTGGTCGTATTAGGAGGGATACGAGAAATATTAGGTCAAGGGACATTATTTGATGGCGCAAATCTGCTATTAGGCTCATGGGCAGCTGATTTAAAACTCCAAGTTTACCAACTTGATAGTCAATTTTTACTCGCGATATTACCGCCTGGTGCCTTTATTGCGATGGGTTTTTTAATTGCTGGAAAAAACTTTATTGATAGTAAAATAGCACAAACAAAACCCCAAAAAACAGAGCAAGCCATTGAACGTGTTCGAGTCAACTTTGACAGTTAAACAGCTTGGCTGAATTTAGATAATAAGAATGAAACATACCTTTAATGAATAAAACAAAACGATTAGAAATATTAACGCGTTTAAGGGATGACAACCCCACCCCAACCACAGAGCTTAATTTCTCCAGCCCATTTGAGCTCTTAATAGCGGTATTATTATCGGCTCAGGCGACCGACGTCAGTGTTAACAAAGCCACTGACAAGTTATACCCCTTTGCTAATACGCCACAGGCAATACTTGATCTGGGCCTCGATGGCTTAAAATCTTATATCAAAACCATAGGTTTATATAATACCAAAGCGGTTAACACCCTTAAAACTTGTCAAATGTTAATCGACCTACACGGGGGTGAAGTTCCTGAAAACCGAGCCGCGCTTGAAGCCCTACCCGGCGTTGGTAGAAAAACCGCAAATGTCGTGCTCAATACTGCATTTGGTTGGCCTACCATAGCGGTCGACACCCATATTTACCGTGTTTCTAATCGCACTAAACTCGCGATGGGTAAAAATGTCGATCAAGTGGAAGCTAAGTTGTTAAAAGTGGTACCTAATGAATTCAAAGTCGATGTCCAT
>JBFJQB010000010.1:0-34241 GCA_041616855.1 Cognaticolwellia sp.
AAGCTGGCGCGATTTATGGTTAAACGAAGGTTTCACCAGTTATGTTGAAAACCGTATTATGGAAGCAGTATTTGGTGCAGACCGAGCCTTAATGGAGCGCGCGTTAGATGCGCAAAATTTAAGTTATGAAATTGCAGAATTGCCGCCTGGCGACACGCAATTGTATATTGCTCTTGATGGTCGTGACCCTGATGATGCCTTTTCTGGTGTACCTTATACTAAAGGGCAATTGTTCTTAGTGTATTTAGAAGAAAAATTTGGCCGTGACAAGTTTGATACATTCATTATGCAATACTTTGATGATCATGCCTTTGAAAGTTTAGGCACGAAAAATTTTGTTAAGTATTTAAAAGCTAATTTGACTGATAAATACCCTAATATTGTTAGTGATGTCGAACTTAATGAATGGATTTATGAGCAGGGCTTACCAAGCTATGCGCCAAAACCGCGCTCAAATGCTTTTGTTAAAATAAATGATTATATTTCAAAATGGACCAGTGATCAGTTGGCATTAGCGCAGATGCCAACCAAAGAGTGGACCTTACACGAGTGGCTGCATTTTATTAATAATCTGCCATTAACCATTTCTAATGAACGTATGAGTAACTTAGATCAGATGTTTAATCTCACCAAGAGTACCAACGCTGAAGTAGCGCATGCTTGGTATTTATTAGCATTGCGTTCAGGTTATGACGTGGTTTACCCTGCAATGGCAACTTACTTAGAGTCTATCGGTCGTCGTAAGTTGATTGTACCTTTGTATAAAGAGCTAGCAAAATCGGCTGAAGGTAAAGCATGGGCACAAGCCGTTTATAAAAAGGCTCGTCCTGGTTATCATCCCCTAGCACAGGGCACAGTGGACGCTATTTTGTTAAATTAATGACAATTTTGCAAAGTTAGAAGATAAAAAAACATCGCGACTTGCGATGTTTTTTATTTTTAAAGCTAGATTAATGCGATTTTAAATTACTTTACTCGATGATTTTAGGACGCTTATCGACAATTACATCCACTTGACGGAGTTTGTTTTGTTGAGAAATAACCACACGAATTGCTTGCAAGTCCTGTTGGTAATTCAAGGTTAAACGACCACGTTTACGTTCGCGTTGGATTGGCTCACCATAACTTTTATTATAAAATGCAATTACTGTTTCTTCAGTTTCTGAGGTAAAGTAATTGATCACTGCGGGTGTTTTTTCATCAAACTGAGCAAAGATACGTGCGCCTTCCATTACCGGAATATCAACACTTGCCATGGTATCGCTTAGCGAATAAGCATTAAAACTTACCATCATTAGCAAAAAAGTACGGGGTAAAAATAAACTCTTTGGTATAAAGCGCAGTGCTTGCATCGCCAGATCCTTTTAAATTTTCAATAGTATTAGAGTGATATACGTTATATTAAGTGTGCGCTTTGATTTTTTGGCTGTCAAATTTTAGTCAAAAGCTTTGTTTAAGCTGGTGAGCAATATTCGAACGCAAGTTCAAACAAACGTCAAAATTAGTACAATACCTATTCTTATTGTTCAAAAGTTAGTAACTTATTGGTTGTTATGTGATTTTTATGAACGGTCAACAAATTCATCTCGATAATGGTCAACCCATAGCGCGGTAGCGCCGCAAATCGCCACCGGCATTACCACAAGGTTTACTAACGGGAACATGGAAAATACTGCGGTAGTAATACCAAAACTATAGCTTAACCTTTGGCGCTGTTTTAACGCCTGGCGCATGTGATTAAAACTGATTTTGTGGTTATCAAAGGGGTAATCTTTATATTGTACCGCCATCATCCAAGCTAAAAATAAAAACCAAAGTACTTGACCAATCACTGGTAATAACCAATAAAGTAAAAAGAAGCCGATCGCGCGTGGTAAATAATAACCGAGTTTACTGAGCTCGCGACTGAGTGTTCTAGGAATGTCTTTAACTACATCGAAAGCGCCGCCATTATTTAACGGTTGATTGGTTAATAACGCTTCAACTTTTTCCGATAACAGACCGTTAAATGGTGCTGCTAACCAGTTGGCAACTGAGCTGAAAATAAAAGAAAAGATAATCAAAATAAAAAGCACGGCTAAAGGCCAGATAAAATTACTTAACCAAGCAAACGACTCACCGAGCCAATTATCTAACATCGACATATAAGCTTCTAGTTGCAAAAACATATAATAAAAAGCATAACTAAAAAGTATTAGGTTTACCGTTAGCGGTATAAAAACAAAACGTCGAATGCCAGGTGTTCTGATCAATTCAAAGCCTTTGATAAAATAACCGGCACCGCCATTTGCTAATGGGGTTTTATTATGATGATTCATTGTTGATTTATTAACCTAACTAGTTGATATTCATGGCTCGATTATAGGATCCTTCGCATGATATGAACAGTATTGTGATGTTACAAAATACATCAATCTCTGGTACAGTGAAGGCAATTACAGCGCTTTTAATTAATTTCTTTTTAATTGTACAAATTTTGTCGATTTTTCGGTTAAATTAGTACAAAAAAGAGCAACATTAGGTTATTCGGTTTAATGCGACTTAAGCATATAAAATTAGCAGGCTTTAAATCATTTGTTGATCCAACAACGGTGCCATTTGAACAGCAAATGACCGCGATCGTTGGACCTAATGGCTGTGGTAAATCGAATATCATTGACGCAGTGCGTTGGGTGTTAGGCGAAAGCTCAGCGAAAAACCTTCGTGGCGATGCCATGACGGATGTTATTTTTAACGGTGCGGCGACTCGAAAACCTATTGGTCAAGCCAGCGTAGAGTTAGTGTTTGACAATGCCCAAGGGCGCATTCAAGGCAATATGGCTGATAGAAGCCAAGTCTCAGTGCGTCGTGTGGTAAACCGTGAGAGCATTAATACCTATTTCTTAAATGGCACAAAGTGTCGCCGCAGAGATATTACTGATATATTTCTCGGGACTGGCTTAGGACCTCGTAGTTACGCGATTATTGAACAAGGCACTATTTCAAGGTTAATCGAATCAAAACCTCAAGAGTTGCGCGTTTTTATTGAAGAGGCCGCCGGCATCTCAAAATATAAAGAACGCCGAAAAGAAACTGAAAATAGAATACGCCACACCAGAGAAAACCTCGCTCGACTTAACGATATTCGCCTTGAGCTTGATGTTCAAATAGATAAATTGCATCAACAAGCGGAGGCCGCCAAGCGTTTTCGCACCTTAAAGCAGCAAGAGCGAAAATACAAAGCAGAGCTAGCCGTGTTACGTTGGCAAAAATTTGATCAACAACGCCAACAACATCAAACCCGAATTTTAGCGTTGGAAAGTAAAGTTGAAAGTCAAAATGCTGAAATAATTCAAAATGAGCTAGCGATCATTGATTTAAAAGCTACCATGCAAGCGTGTAATGATAATAATCAATCATTGCATCAACAAAAGCTCAATGTAACGCAAGATATTGCCCGAGCAGAGCAGCAAGTAAAATACTTAAAAGAGCAATCAGAAAAAACTCAAACCGATAATAAACTCACCCAGCAGCAATTACTCAATGCCCAACAGTTAATTTTAACTGAGCAAGAACAGCTGCAAATATGTAATAGGCAATTAAATGAGCAGTTACCGCAACTGCAGAAAACCGAAGCAGAGTTAGCTAGTTGTCAAACAGAATTAGCTCAACAGCAGGGTGAGCAAAAAAAACTGCAAGGTCAATGGCAACAACAGCAGCAAAAGCGCACCGCTAGCCAGCAGCAAAAATTGACGGTACATGCCGGTATCACTCAGCAACAAACCATTATTGAGCAAGTTGCCCAGCAAGTTATAAAGTTACGAGAACAAATAGCCTTATTGCCGCAACAGGATGTTTTGGCTGAGCAACAACTTCTACAACAAAAAGCTAGCGCCGTGGCAGCATTAGGGCAGTTACAAAAACAGCTTAGTGAGTTAGGCAGCAAAGAAAGCCACTTACAACAAGAATTGCAACAACTCAGTCAGCAACAGGCTGTAACTCAAGGTCAACTGACCGTTAAACAGCAAGTAATAGCTGAATTGCAATTAAAACTTGCCGATAAATCACCTTGGAGTGAAAAGCAAGCTGCGTGGTTTAACCAGCAAGGCATAACAGAGGTGCTGTTATTGCAAAGTCAGCTTAACGTTGCACAGGGTTGGGAGCAGGCGGTAGAGGTAGTGTTGTCACATTGGCTAGCAGGTCATGTTATTTCGGCTTTACCTGAAGGCGATGCTGAGGGACATTTAAGCGCAGATAACTTAAGTTTTGTCTTTGAAAGTAGCGCTGAAAATACGCAACAACACACCCAACATAACACGCAAGCTGGCGGCGAATTAACAGCAGCAAAGCAAGGTACTCTCGCAAGTAAGGTTAGCGGAGTCACTGCGCTAAATCGATTTTTTAACGGTATCTTGCTAGCCGATAATTATCTTATCGCGAAGCAGCAATTAGCAACTATCGCTTATGGCGAAAGCATTATTTGCCCTGACGGTACGTGGCTGCATCATCATATGCTGACCAAAGGTAAGCTTGAGCAAGGTTACGACTATATAAGTTTGCAGCGTCAACTTGTTGATGAACAAGCTTCAGCCGAGTCCTTATTGGCAAGCCAAGAACAACTTGAGCAACAACAAAGTGCAATTAATCAGCAGCTTGCGATTTTAGCGCGCGAGAAAAACGAACAAAGTCAAAATGTAGCTTTGCAACAAGAGCACATTCAAGAGCGAGAGCAAGTGCTCTCATCACTTGCCCAAGACCATGTCTATCAGCAAAGCCAACAGCAAAAATTAACCGAGCAGGTTGAAGAATTACTGAACAGTGAAGCTAACGCTAAAGAAAAACTAATCGAGTTTAAAACGCAATTAGTACAAATATCTGCAGGCACTGAAGATGACAGCGAAGATTTTTCAAAACAACAAGCACTATTGCAGCAGTCAATAGAAGCTATTCAAGCCCGCAGCCAAGGTTTACATCAACAGCGGCACCAAATGAGCTTAGTGGTTGAGCAGCTGAAAAGTCAGCAATTGCAACGCGAACAAAGTATTCGCGCCAATCAAGACAATGTTAATCTACTAACGCAAAGGTTAACCAATAATAGCCTGGTTTTTTCTGACAATGCGAAACCACTGCAAACGTTTGAACAGCAATTGCCAGAATGGCTAGATAATCTCGCGGCCATTAATGAAAAGCTGCAATTTAATCAAAAAACCTTAAATGACAGTCAAACACGTTTGGCAGAATTAGAGTTACAGCAAAAAACCAGTCACAATAAAGTCAGTGCGCTTAATGAGCAACTTGCGCGCTTACAATTAGACAGCGAAGGCTTTAAGTTAAGAGCAGAAAGTGCTTTAGAGGTTTTAGCGGAATTACAGCAAAACATTGATAGTGTGGTTGGAAAGATGCCGGAAAACGCGAAAGAATCGCTCTGGCAGGCTCAGTTAATTAAACTGGCTAAAGACATCCAAATGCTCGGCGCGATCAATTTAGCGGCGATCGAAGAATACGAAAGCCAGTTTCAACGTAAAAGTTATCTTGACCAACAAGATGCAGACCTTAATAATGCGATAACGACATTAGAAGCCGCCATTGCAAAAATAGATAAAGAAAGCCGCCATAAATTTAAATTGACCTTTGATCAAGTTAATAAAGATTTACAGCGACTATTTCCAAAGGTCTTTGGTGGTGGTCAAGCCTACTTAACCTTAACGGGTGAAGATTTACTCGAGACCGGTGTTAGCATAATGGCAAGACCGCCAGGTAAAAAAAATAGCACGATCCATCTATTATCTGGTGGAGAAAAAGCGCTGACCGCATTATCATTAGTGTTCGCGATTTTTCGATTGAATCCCGCGCCATTTTGTTTACTTGATGAAGTGGATGCACCGTTAGATGACGCAAATGTCAGTCGTTTTTGTAATCTAGTGCGAGAAATGTCGCAAACAGTGCAATTTATTTATATAAGTCATAATAAAATTGCTATGGAGATGGCGTCACATTTAACCGGAGTTACTATGTTTGAACCTGGAGTTTCACGTATGGTTGCGGTTGATATTGACGAAGCTATCGCCATGGCAGAAGTATAAGAATAGGCTAGGTAATGGAAGATAATTTCAGAAATACATTAATTATTATCAGTGCTCTCGTGATAGCTGCCATTTTCATTCATGGTTATTGGACCATCAGAAAGCAAAAAAATCCATATAAACTCAAAACGAAAGAGCAGCCTGTGCCGCCGCAATCTCGAGGTTTTGACGGCTCAGGCTTTGATCAAGACGGCGTCAGTAAACCCAAAGTTATTGGTACTAATCCACAGCGCGATGACGCGGTTGTTAAGTCACATTTGGTTGACGACGGTGAAGACTTTCATAGTAATGAGCCTATGCCATCAGCGGTACCGCCAGCAGCTTTTGAAGAGAAAATTGAAGAGCAAGGCTTAAACGAAGAGCAAGGCTTAAATTTTGGTGCTTTGCTCAATGATACTGAAGAAGTGCCTGAGCATTTAAAACAACAAGCCTTATCTGACGCGCAAAGCTACACTGAGCAACAAAGCCTTGAACCTGAGCTCTTTCCTGAATCGATTGATGATGAACAGCTTGAAAACGACACTGTCAAGCAGACTAAAACACCGTCTGAGCCGGTGTACCAACAACCGGTGATACAAGCTAAGCCTGAAGTATTAGTCAGTAAGCCGGTAGCCAGTAAAAAAAATGTCCGTAAACCTAAAATTAAACGCAATCAAATGGAAATTAATTTTGGTGATGAAGCCGTCACGGATATGCCTAGCATGTCGGCAACCGAGCCAAGTGAACAACCGGTCAAATCTGAGGTTGACCCGCAAGTTATTGTGCTGTCTGTTGTTATGCCTGAAGGGCAGGTTATGTCTGGCGCGGCACTGTTACCAACCTTACTCACCTTAGGAATGAAGTACGGTGAAATGAATATATTCCACCGCCATCAAGACAATGCTGGCAATGGCAAAGTGACATTTAGCCTAGCGAATATGCTAAATCCGGGCACATTTAACCTTGATGATATTGAAAACTTTAGCACGCAAGGCATCACACTATTTATGACCTTGCCGAATGCTGGAGACGCTTTTGAAGTGTTTGAACAAATGTTAAATGCGGCTAAACAACTTGCTGTTGAATTTCGTGGTCAGTTATTGGATGACAAACGTAGCGTTATGACCAAGCAAACAGAGCAACATTATATTGGTCTTATTCGCGAGTTTGAACGCAAGAGTCGCATTGGCTCTGTTTAAACAACATCCTCATTAAATTTCATCGTCATTAAGATGTTTTAACAAAACTAAGATATGTTACTGGCGATAGAACACTCAATTTCAAAGTAAATACAACTTATGTCTGAACAACGTATTAGTAACCGCATCGCTGAAATATGTCAGCTAATTCACCACTACAACCACCAATATTACGTGCTTGATCAGCCCAGTGTTCCTGACGCTGAATACGACCGGTTAATGCAGGAACTAATTACCTTAGAAACGGAGCACCCACAGTTAAAAACCCTTGACTCACCAAGCCAAAAGGTTGGCGGGATAGCGCTTAAGTCGTTTAGCCAAGTAACTCATCAGCTACCCATGTTGTCGTTAGATAATGTCTTTTCAGCACAAGAATGGCAGGCTTTTGTTAAAAGGTTGAAAGACCGATTAAAGTCTAATCTTGATTTTGCCATTTGTGCCGAGCCAAAGTTAGACGGATTAGCGGTAAGTTTACGTTATGAAAATGGTGTTTTTGTCCAAGCCGCTACTCGTGGTGATGGCATGGTGGGGGAAAATATTACCGAGAATGTCCGCACCATAAAGTCGATTCCTTTAAGGCTACAAGGTAACAGTTTTCCTGATATTTTAGAGGTTCGTGGCGAAGTGTTTATGCCCAAAGCGAGTTTTGAAGCTTTGAACCAACAGGCGATACAAAAAGGCGAAAAAGGGTTTGCCAATCCCCGTAATGCCGCCGCAGGGAGTTTAAGACAATTAGACTCTAAAATTACGGCAAAACGTAATTTGGCATTTTATGCCTACGGTATTGGGTTTGTTGGCGCGTTAGACGACGGAGGCGGTGCTGATGAAAACTGGTTGGCCCATTCTCATTATCAACGCTTATGCCAAATTAAAAGCTTGGGGTTACCGATGTGTCCTGAAGTTAAATTACTTGAAAACGCCACGCAAGTTGAAGCGTTTTATCAAGCTATATTACAGCAGCGAGACGCCTTAAGTTACGAAATAGACGGTACGGTTTTTAAAGTCGATGATATTGCGCTACAACAAAAACTTGGCTTTGTTGCCCGTGCGCCGCGTTGGGCGACTGCTTATAAATTTCCCGCCCAAGAAGAGTTAACCATATTGGAAGCCGTTGACTTTCAAGTCGGGCGCACGGGGGCAATTACGCCAGTTGCTCGTCTCAAACCCATATTTGTCGGCGGCGTTACGGTCAGTAATGCCACGCTGCATAATCAAGATGAAATTGATCGTTTAGGTATACAGATCAACGATACGGTTATTATTCGCCGCGCCGGTGATGTTATCCCCCAAATCGTCAGTGTCGTGCTTGAGCGTCGACCAGAAAGCGCCCAAGTTATTACCTTTCCAAGTCGTTGCCCGGTATGTCAATCGGCGGTGGTAAAGGCAGAAGGTGAAGCAGTACTGCGTTGCACCGGTGGTTTATATTGTCAGGCGCAGCGTAAAGAAGCCATTAAGCACTTTGCTTCGCGTAAGGCTCTAGATATTGACGGCTTAGGAGATAAGTTAGTTGAGCAATTAGTTGATGAAGGCTTAATAAAAACCCCCGCAGATTTATTTAAACTCACCGTACTCGATGTCAGTATGATGGCACGCATGGGGAAAAAGTCAGCAGATAACTTAATCAAAGGCCTTGAAAAGGCGAAAAATACGAGCTTAGCAAAATTTGTCTATGCCTTGGGTATTCGGGAGGTTGGTGAAACCACAGCGGCAAATTTAGCACAATACTTTCTCACGTTTGCCGCCATTAAATCGGCAACGGCAGAGCAATTACAACAAGTACCGGACGTTGGCGTCATTGTCGCTAAAAATATCGTTAACTTTTTTGCTCAAGAGCATAATGTTGAGGTGGTTGAAGAGCTAGAGGCTATTATGTCTTGGCCGGATATTGAACGTAAAAGTGACGATGAGTTGCCGCTCAAAGAGCAAACGTTTGTCCTGACCGGCACCTTAAGTAAGATGGGGCGAAACGAAGCTAAGGCTGCATTACAAGCGTTAGGTGCGAAAGTTTCGGGTAGCGTTTCTGCCAAAACCCACTATTTAGTTGCCGGCGAAAAAGCGGGCTCTAAATTAGTTAAAGCGCAAGAACTCGGGGTTAGCATATTAACTGAAGATGAGATGATCGCACTGTTGAGTCAGTAGAGGAGTCAGCTAGCAGCTCACTAATCAAATGGAATTCACAGCATAGAATAGAGACAATACTGCACACCTATTCTAAGCTTAGATAGCCTCTAAGCGAATAAAGGCATAAATAAACAATACTATCGGCAAGGGTAGTAATATTGTAAATAGTATTGTTTCACACCATTCGATCACGCGATAAAACTTAATCCAAGCGTTGTTTTCTTCTCGACTGGACGGCAAAACCTGAAAGAAAAACATAAATGCTGAAACCACTAAGCTTTCAATGGCAATAAATAATATAAGTATGGCTAACCATACTAGCGCACTTGGGGTTTTCAGCTGAATTTGTGTTTGCAATAAAATAAACAACACAAACAAGAAAATACTCCACGTTAAAAGCTGCCATTTAAAGCGAGCAAATGAAATAGCAATATAATTAAAGAGCTCTGGGCTGATTGAAAATACCATTAACTGAAACCTAACGCCGGGTTAATTTAACCTTGATTGGAAAGCAAAGCGCTAATGCGCGTTACCCCGTCAGTATATCGAGTAATGTGATGAAATGTCAGTGATAGCGTCAAAATAAAGTGATAGTTGTCGTTAGCGTGATCGCTTTTATAAAGAGGGCGCATGTGTAAGTTGATATAAATTTAACCCATTATTTTCATTAGACTATAATAAGCTAATACATGTTTATTTAAAGCTGATAAAGTCAATGAAGGTTCAGACAACACTAATTTATCATCATAAAAATTGTTCAGAGCGATAACGAGAGTATCATGAGTTTAACAAAGTTAAGGCCGATAAAATTTTGTCGTATTGTTGTCGCAGCTATAGCGCTTTACACGGCAACTTCTGCGCTAGCGCTAACATCAACTGAGCATTTGGTTGTGATACAAAATAAAGTATCTGTGCAGGAAAGCGAAGAACAAGCTTCAACTGCAAAGTGTTGCACTGATCAAAATATGCAAAGTGGTGAAAATAGCCAACAACAAAAAGCGACACCATTAGCTAGAGCACTCGCGCAATCGTCACATGAATTGCCGCAAAACACCGCGCATCGGGATAAAACCTTAACTCTAGAAATTAGTGAACTAAGCGATAATAGTGGTTTAGTGTATATAGGCGGGAAAGTGCCTACCGCTGAGTTAAGTGGCTATTTAGAGCAACTAAAAAGTCACTTAGGTGCAGCGCAATATGCAATATATCGTAGCCATCAAGCGGCGCGCGATCAGCAATCTTTTCACGTGACTTTGATAAACCCTTATGAATATCAAATCCTCAATAAAGCCGCTTTAAAATTACCTAGACAATTTCGCGTCATTTTGCATGGTTTAGGGCAGGTTGAAACTGATGATAAGAGCAGTTACTTTGTGGTGGCATCATCGAGTGATGGGCAATTTATTCGGCAGAATTTATTATTAAATAATAAAGACTTTCATGTCACACTCGGTTTTTATCCTGATGATATCTATGGTGTTAGTAAAGGCCGAGATACACTTGTTCAACCTCAACAACAGTAAAGTAGTTATCAGTTAAAGGTGCTAAGTAAGTATTTTTGATATCGTCAAGCATAGCGAATTATTCATAGATATTTTTATTTTCATTACTTAGAATGGGTTAACACGTTAATAAGTCATTATTTTAGGAGCTTAAATGAAATTTAAACTAGTCATTTGTCTAGCAATAATAGCCTTAACCGGTTGTGCAAAGTCATCAACAGGTCGCTCGCAATTTATGATGATGTCAGAAAGTGACCTAAGTAAAATGGGTAGTGCTTCCTTTGAAGAAATGAAAGCAAAGGAAAAAATCAGCCAATCAGCCGACATTAATCGATATGTGCAATGTGTCGCTAATGCGATTACCGAAAACGTGCCAAAATCTGCCCATGATGGCGAATGGGAAGTGGTGGTGTTTGATGCTGAACAAGTCAATGCTTTTGCATTGCCCGGTGGAAAAATCGGTGTATATACGGGCATATTAAAAGTGGCAGAAAACCAAGACCAATTAGGCGCCATCATTGGGCATGAAGTCGGCCATGTTATAGAGCATCATTCAAACGAGCGTTTATCATCAAGTCAAGTTAGTCAAATGGGCCTTTCTATTGTTAATGTTGTGCTTGAAAGCCAAAATATTGCGAGTCGAAATATGGTGATGGCAGGCTTAGGTTTAGGAGTGCAATATGGAGTTTTAATGCCTTACGGTCGTAGTCATGAAAGCGAAGCCGATATTGTCGGTCAAGACTTAATGGCAAAATCAGGCTTTGATCCCAAAGCAAGTATCAAGCTTTGGCAGAATATGGCTGAACTATCAAAAGACGCACCACCAGAATTTATGTCAACCCATCCCTCTAATGCCACGCGTATTAAACAATTAACTAAGCATTTGCCAATATCAACAGCATTTTTTAAGCGAGCCACTGCGCCAACTTGTGTTAAGCCAAAGATTTAATAGTCCAAACTGGCCCAAAAACGCTGAGCGTTAAACTGCCTGCCTTAGTGTTGCGATTAAAAGCTCGGCTTTTATGCTGAGCTAAGCTGACATGCAACAAGTATTGGCCAATGTAGTCGTGAGTCAGCTCAATGTAGTGCTCATAGTGCTAGTTAAGAAAATAACTATGAAGCGTTGAATTTATCTGACCAGCAAGTGAGTCAAAGTATCAAAGTTGTAATGATATTAAGTAATTACACACTTTCACATTCATTATTAACTGGCTATACTGATTTGATGATAAACCATCGATAGGTACAAAAAATGGTCAGTAATAATAAAGTTCATGCCCAAAAATTCTCTGCTGTCTATTTCACCGCCTGGCACTATATTCTTGCTCGTTGGTTAGTCAAATTAAAAACTAAGTGTAAAAATAGCTTACCTATATTCTTGGTGTTAGTCGGTGGTGGCACACTTTCTGCTCCACTTCTCGCGAATGCTGACCCGCTAGGTAATGTGAAAGTCCAAGAATCCATTATTCCTGCAGATGTGCTGTCGCGCGTCAACCTCATCGCTCAGCAACTCGAACTTATTCGCAAAAACCTTAACTTGCCAATGGCAAATCATCTTAATATCGAAGTGAGTGATGCCCAGCCAAGGGAAGTTTACTTTCAAGCTTTAGCGCTTTACGAACGGGTCAATCGACTTACCTTTGAGCGCTTGCGGGTATTTCATGAAGAGCCTAATACGGAACTTTTACAGAGTATTGAACTACGGCCTTATCATGTTTGGAAAATAGCAAGTCAAGCGTCAGTACAATTATCCACTATTATTAAAGACTTATCGATTGTCGAGGAAGCGGCTGAACATGCCGTTGAGCGAACTACCTCACCCAGTGATGTTTTTATGGCGCTATTAAGGGTCAATCGACAGCTAGATGTGATGCTCGAACAGCCATTTTCGCCAAACGATGTTTACCAGCAGGTAACCCTAGGGGTGCACTATATGGCTAAACTTTTGGCCAATTACCCTGAGGCTGAACGGATCCCTGCTGCGCCCTTTTTCGCCGATAATAAAAAGCCAGCAGATGTTTGGTTATTATTAGCTAAATGTTTCGAGCTGATTGGTGAAATTTCACTAAACCATGGTGAAAAAACCTTAGTGCTAACAATTAATAGTGCGACGGCTAATGCCATTCAACCCGGAGATGTATACCAGTATGCGTCTTTAATTGTGGCGGAGTTGATTGGGCTTTATGACTTAGTAGGTACAGGGCAGCCTGTTGTGCCTACGGTTACTGTTGATAACAAGTACCCCTCTGATGTTTATCAACGTGCGGGACTGTTATACAAACAGCTTAAAAGTTTTAAAGCGCTTTCTATTAACCAATCAATCAATACGGGTGAATAGCCATGAAAAATGAACGCAAAGGTTTAGCCCTAAAACACCAAGTCCATTTATCCTATCTCGGCGTAGCCGCTATTGGCTTGGTTATTTTATTGCTCGCTACCTTGGCCACATCTCAGCTGCGTGATGCTTCAATAGTATTGGCAGAAGAAGATATTCCAGAAACTGTCAGCTTACTTAAATTACAATCAAGTTTAAATCAAGCGCTATCAACTATGCGTGGCTGGGTAGCGATACAAAATCCAGCGACTCGACAAGAGAATGAGCGGGTGTGGCAAGACGATATTTTTCCGAATATAAAAAACTTAGAAAATTTAGCCGCAAAAAACAAATCACATCTAGATAGCCAGAAAATAACTATTATTAAACAGGAACTTGCCGATCTTCATGAGTGGCAATGGTATATATTTGAAGCGGCAATGAGTGAAGGGAACTTGCCGGCGTTTCTGCATTTTCAACGCTTTGTCACTCCGACCTTTCACACCTTGCAAGATATCATTAACCGGATGATAAATGATAATAATAGTAATGTGAATCTTGAAAACAGGTCGAAAATACTTTCCACGTTGCTGGCTTTATCGAAAGAAATTGCGTTAATACAAGCAACACTCGCGGTTTATGTACATCATGGCGATGATGCGGAAAAGCAAGCTGTACAAGTATCAAAAACTCATGTTCTTCGTTTACTTTCTCGTTTGAATCTTAATATCGCACCTAGCAGTATGATAATGGCTGAAGACCTCAAGCAGTTAAATAAGCAATTTAATGGTTACGCTGTGATGGTTAAACAGGTTGTTGAGCGACGCAGTAATGATAATTGGAATGTGGCTAATAGCTGGCTAAAAAATAATGGCATGCCACTAGCTAAAAATGTTCAACACCATATTTCTGTCATACTAAAAACACAACTTGATACCATGAGCAACGATGTTGAAAACGTAAAACTCATTAGTGACAGGGCTCAATGGATTTTCGTGAGTTTGCTACTGCTTATGGTTGGCTCTGCCGTTATTATTGCTCGATATTGGACCACTAAATTAATGCAACCAATCCAATCTTTGGTTGATGCTTCAGGCGAAATTGCCGCCGGCAATATGGCATTTAAAATCCAAATGGATAGCCAAGACGAATTTGGCGATCTCGCTCGCTCTTTTGATGAAATGCGCCGAGCGGTAAATAATCGAGAGCAACAAATAGCCGCCAGCACTATACAGTTAAAAACCACCATAGACACGGTTGTTGATGCGCTTATTGTCATTGATAATCGCGGAATTATTCAATCAATCAACCCTGCCGGTTGCCGTCTATTTTCCTACCAAGAAAGTGAACTGATTGGCGTGAATGTTAAGAAACTGATGCCGGAGCCTTATCATGGTGAACACGACGGTTATCTGAAGAATTATCGACAGACCAAGAAAGCAAAGGTTATTGGTCTAGGGCGTGAAGTTATTGCAGCGCGTGCTACTGGCGAAGAGTTTCCAGCAGAATTATCGGTCAGTGAAATGTTTGTCGAAGGGCAACAACAGTTTGTTGGCCTTATTCGCGATATCAGTGAAAGAAAGCGTGAAGAAAAAGCCAAGGCAGAGTTTATCTCTGTGATCAATAATCGCGAACAAAAACTAGCGGCTAGTGCAATAAAGTTAAAAACTACCATTGATACCGTTGTTGATGCGCTGATAGTGATTGATAATCGCGGCATCATTCAATCTATAAATCCATCGGGTTGTCGACTATTTGCTTATCAGGAGAGTGAACTCATTGGTGTGAATGTTAAGCAGTTGATGCCGGAGCCTTATCATGGTGAACACGACGGTTACCTGAAAAATTATCGTCAAACCAAGCAGCCGAAAGTGATTGGAGTGGGGCGGGAAGTTATCGCATGTCGTTCAACGGGCGAAGAATTTCCAGCGGAGTTGTCGGTCAATGAAATGTTTGTCGAAGGGCAACAACAATTTGTTGGCCTTATTCGCGATATCAGTGAAAGAAAACGTGTAGAACAAGCTAAAGCAGAATTTATCTCAGTGGTCAGTCATGAGCTACGTACACCGTTAACCTCTATTCGTGGCTCATTGGGGTTATTGGCGGGGGGCGTTACCGGTGATTTAGGTATAAAAGCCAATGCCATGCTCGATATTGCCGTCAGAAGTACGGATAGATTAATTCGCTTAATTAATGACATTCTTGATATTGAAAAAATGGAGTCAGGCTCGGTGACACTTAAAACCAAACGCATTAACGTGGCTGAGTTGCTCGAACAGATTATTCATTTTAATGAAGGTATAGCGGCCAGTCATCAAGTGACTTTAGTATTAAATGATGTCGACAACAGTCTAGAAATAGATGTAGATGGTGACCGAATCAACCAAGTGTTGACAAACCTATTATCCAACGCCATAAAATATTCTCCTAAGGGCGAAGCGGTGGTTATCAATGTTAATAAAGATGCTAATCAGGTAACTTTTAGTGTCACGGATAAAGGCCCTGGTATTCCTGAAGAGTTTAAGTCAAGAATTTTCCAAAAATTCAATCAGGCTGACTCATCAGCTACGCGGGTGAAGGGCGGCACAGGGCTTGGCTTAAGTATCGCTAAAGCGATTGTCGAACAACACCAAGGCGTTATTGATTACGAGACAAGTGAGCAAGGTACGCGATTTTTCTTTAGCCTACCGTTGGTGGTTGAAACTAAGCGAGAGGCGTTTGCTACAAATAAGTTGGTCAGTAAAGGTACACGGGCGAAGATTCTTGTTTGTGAAGATGACGCAGATATTGCCACGTTGTTGGCCATGGTCGCTAAAGAGCAAGAGTGCGATAGCGAAATTGTTTCTTCTGCAGAGCAAGCCAAAGAAGCGTTAGTAGCAGGGGCGTTTGACGCACTTTTTCTAGACTTAAATCTACCTGGTAAAAGTGGCATGACGTTAATGCAAGAGTTACGTGCTGACGAAGCCACCAGAAAATTACCCATTATTGTTATTTCAGCTTTAGCCAATGAGGTTAAAAAGCAAGCGGATGTCGAAGTTTTTCAAGTGCTAGATTGGCTGGAAAAGCCGATAAATGTGGAAAGACTGGTGACCACCCTCAATAGTATGGTGTTGAATGAGAATGGCGAAGAAGTGAAGATTCTTTATGTCGAAGATGATGTTCATTTAGGGGCGCTGTTGGTAGAAATGTTAAAAGGCAGTGCGAATGTTGAAGTGGCGACAACCTTTAAAGATGGCTTGCGTGCTGTTGAGCAACAGTCATTTGATCTGGTGATTTTAGATATTCAGTTGCCTGACGGTTCGGGGTTAGATTTGATCCCCAGTATTAATGCCGCTTCTTCTGAGCCACCACCCATTATGATTTTTTCTGCTCAAGAACTACCAGAGCAATACAGTGACTTAGTGGCTGACAGTATGGTTAAATCCAATATCGATAACGAAAGCTTAGTACGTGCCATTAAAAAACAACTGCAACGTTTCCAACGTTAATCGCAACAGGCAACGTTAAGAGTATCAGGAGGGTAACGCTCATGTCAGCTTTTGCTGTGGCATCAGTGTTATTCGTCTTGAGCTGGCATAATAAGGTTTCGCCCTTGATCCTTAGCTAGGTAACAAGCTTTGTCGGCTTCTATTAGTAACTCTGTGCCCTGAATATCTGGGTGATTTTCAGTGGAAGCTAAACCACCGGAAAGGGTGCATTGAAAGAAGGTGTCGTGATGGCGAAATTTGATTTTAGAAAAATGAATACGGAGTTCATCCAAAATTTGGTGGGCTGATTTAAGGTCGCAATCAGGTAATACCACCACGAATTCTTCGCCGCCGTAGCGCCCAACCACATCATATTGGCGCAATCGCTGCCTCAGGATTGCCGCAACAGAACAAATCACCACATCGCCAACGGCGTGGCCATAGGTATCATTAACCGCTTTAAAGTGATCAATGTCTAGCATTGCCACCACCATGGTGGCTTTATTTCTCAGGCTACGTTTAACCTCGATATCGAGGTGCTCCTTAATCGCTGAATGTTTCAATAGCCCAGTCAAGCTATCACGCGTGATTTGTGCTAATAACTGGCGCGATCGCACGATACGCACCGTGACAGCTGAAACCAATTGGCTGTCGGAAATAGGCTTAGTGAGAAAGTCATCTGCGCCATGTTGCATGGCGGAAATTTGTTTATCTAAATTAGTTTCAGACGACAAAAATACGATCGGTAAGCTATGCCAGCTTTCGAATTGGCGCAACACTCCAGCCAGTTCAGGGCCACTGTAATCGGGCATATAAAGATCCATCAAGATCAGCTCAGGATTAAAAGAATTTACCACTGTGATAATATTTTCTGGCTGGTCGAGTACTTCTGCTTCCATACCTGCAGAGATCAGTATCAATCGATAGTGCTGGGCGAGGCTTTCGTCATCATCAATTATCAATACCTTAGGTGGAGCGGATTGACGCTTTTCAAAAATATCGACCATTTTGCCCATTAAGCGTGGTACATCGAGTGGTTTTAAAAAGAACCCTTCCGCGCCTAGTTGAGCTGCATGCACCCTAGATTGAAAGTCATCATGGGCTGACATAAAAATAACCGGGCAATTGCCCTCGATGAACTCTGGCATCAGTTGTAGCACTTCGGTAGAGTTCTTGTTTTCTTCTGAAAAGATAACATCGACTAGCATTAGGTCGGGCAACTCTTGTTGAATGCTCTTTGCTACTTGCTTTAAACTGCTAAACATTGTGACTTGATAACCAAAGGATTCTATTTGGTTGGTTAATTCTTTTCCGAGTAAGGTATCATCTTCAACCAACCATATATGTTGAGGTTTACCATTGACCGAGTGACTGTTACTTTCCGGTAAATACAGACTTTCTTGAAACTTTACTTGGCTTAAACTACTTCTGAGGGCGTTGATGTCTTCACGTAATTGTTGCAACGCCTGGTTGGAAATTTGCTGTAATTGCTGCTCTTGCCAGCTTCTTAAACATTGCTCAATAGGACGTGACATTAGGCTAATCGAGGGTAAGCCGAAGGTGCCTGCCGAGCCCGTTAATTTATGTAGGCGCTGATGAAGATTATAAATAGTGTCAGCGTCAAGGTTGTTGGCTTGCAGGGTTTGCGCTAATTTCTCAAGTGCTAATAACTCCTGAGGAAGCTGTTTAGTGTAATTTGTCCGTATTTGAGCTATTTTTGCAGCGACGTCATCAGCTAATTGTTTATCTGTCATAGTGTTGCTGCCAAATTGTTCTGATTTGATTTGCTAGCTCCATAGGATCAAATGGCTTAGCGATAACTTCAAGAGCGCCTAAAGACTTTAATTCAACAACTTCTGAAGGCTGAACCTTCGCGGTCATAAAGATAACCGGTATATCGGCTAAGCCGGGCTGTTCACGCAGCGCTTTTAGCGTGGTTGGCCCGTCCATTCCAGGCATCATGACATCGAGTAAAAAAAGTTCAGGTTTAAAACCGATCGCCTCTTTCATGGCCTCTTCGCCACTCGAGCAAGTATTAAGCGTAAACCCCCCAACCATCTCCAGAGCAACCTCTGCAACCTGCTGAATATCAGGTTCATCTTCTACGTACAGAATTCGTTGCAAATCAGCCATGCGTTCTCCTCTTTTTATGATCAAAAAATGTGACCAAAAGGCTTAGTTTTAATTTATTGTTGTTATTACCACCATTTAAGAATAGCACTTGATCTGCTTAAAGAAAATGCGTTTTGCTGCAATTATTGACTTAAAGGATAGTCCTTCATTGAATACCCAACTAACGTGTGAGTTACCTGTATTTTCACCGGGACTTTTGCGCTATGAAATGGCCGAAGGAGACTGTTGATAAGGCAATAAAACTCACGATAATTAACACGAATTATTTTACCAATAAAATTACGCTTGTAGTTTAGTTATACGCCAAAAAGCGAAACTTGCGACAACAAATAAAATCATTGGATAATAAGCATTCGCGACCACGGTTAATGGCGATATTTTTAGGGTAGCCCCTAGCAAAAGCGCTTGTGCGCCGTAGGGTAATAACCCTTGATTTATGCAAGCAAAAACATCTAATAAGCTAGCTGAATGTGCGGGACTGAGTTTGCCATCTTTTGCTAAGGCTTTTGCTGTTTCACCGGTAACAATGATAGAGACAGTATTGTTGGCAGTAAAAAAGTTACAACTAAAGGCTAAAGATGCAATACCAATACCCGAGGCACGTTTTTTATTGTTTGGGCTAACTTTATTGGTTAAGCGTTCAATACTGTGGGTCAATGCACTCAAGCCACCTTGGCGTTTAACTAACTCACTAAGACCGCCAATAAATAACGACAAAATAAAAATATCTTGCATGCTGGCAAAGCCTGCATTGATATCACTCACCCAAGTCGCTAATTGATAGCCATTATTAATCATTCCAATGGCCGCTGCCAAGATAATACCGATGATCAACACCATAAAGACATTTACCCCAGAAAGCGCTAAGGCCAAAATCACAATATAAGGTAAAAAACCAATGACATCGATTTCCTGACTGATCTCGTGGTTGATGCTGACGCCATTAGATGCAAGCATCGCTAAACAAATTAATGCTGCCGGTACGGCAAACTTAAAATTGACGCGAAACTTATCTTTCATTTGTGCGCCCTGACTGCGGGTCGACGCTATGGTGGTATCAGAAATTATCGATAAATTATCACCAAAAATAGCGCCTGAGATTATACAACCGGCAATTAGGCTAGCATCGATGTTGGCAGACTCTATAAAGCCTAGCGCAATTGGCGCGATGGCAGCAATGGTACCCATTGACGTACCCATGGCTGTGGCAAGAAATGCCGCCACTAAGAACAAGCCGGGCAATAAAAAGTAATCTGGAAATAGTGACAAACCGAGTTGAACGCTCGCATCAACACTGCCGGTGGCTTTTGCAACCGCGGCGAACGCCCCAGCTAACAGATAAATAATACACATAGTGATAATATTGTGATGTCCAGCCCCTTGGATAAATTGGCTGATTTGGGTATTGACCGTTTCTTTTCCCATATAAACAGCGAATAATATTGCTGGGATAATGGCAATGCTGGCGGGCAGTTGGTAAAAAGCAAAATCAACACCTTGTAATGTCAAAGCTATACCGGTACCGAGAAATAGCGCGAGGAATACACCAAAAGGCAATAGGCTCTTCAAACTATCAGGTTGTTTACTTTTTTGTGATGTTACCGTGTCTGGCTTTCGGGAAGTAGTACTGGTCATGTATAGGTTCTTTTTAGTTATGATGCCATTTAAACAATAACCATTTCTCGTGGAATGTCTATGCGGGATTGCATTATATGCTGCTTTTGTTGATTGTCAATCTAGACGTCTAGATGCTTGTTTTTTACAGAGAATTACCTTGTCGTTTTTTTCTTTGGAAGGGAAGATTGATGCTGTTGTGAGATCATACAAAGTTATATTAGTCGCTAGGTTTAATGATGTTTGCCTGACCATTATCATTTGTCATGGTAAACTGCATTATTTTTAACAATCATATATTTAATTTAAAGGTAAATTCATGCATTTTGTTATCGTGGGGTGTGGCGCTGTCGGTGGTTATTTTGGTGGACGCTTAGCGCAATATGGCGAAAATGTCACCTTTGTCGCACGAGGAAAACAATTTCAAACTATGCAAGCATCGGGGTTAACTCTTAAGAGTATAGAAGGCGATGTAAAGTTAAATAAGGTCAATGTTGTTGATGCACAAAACCTCACCGCTGATAGTTTGTCAGTAGCTGCCAATGTTATTTTTCTCTGCGTAAAATCCTACCAATTAGCTTCCGCAATAGCACAAATAAAACCATTAATATCAAAGCAAACACGTGTTATACCTTTATTAAATGGCGTGAATGCTGTTGAGGTAATGCAAGACCAGGGCATTGACTTAGCAAATATTTTTGGTGGTTTAGCAAAAATCATCGCAAAAAAAACAGCCGATGGCATCATTAACCATACTGGTGCAAAGCCCCATATTACCTTAGGAGCTTATAGCAACACCGACGTTAACGACGAGACGCTGGAAAAAGACACCCCAGCCAAACGGGCTGAAACAGAGCAATTAAGTGCGATAGCGAAACGATTAACATTAGCTGGAATTAGTGTTGGCGTCACGAGCGATATTAAGCTTGCGTTATGGCGAAAGTATATGCTGGTTGCAGCATGGGGCGCATTAGCCGCGTCAAGAAAGTTAACGTTAGGAGAAATTCGCTCACAAAACCATATTGCCTTTTTATTGGAACGCATTGTTAATGAATATGCTGATATTGCCCGTAAGGTAGGGGTTAAGGTGAGTGATAAGCATATAAAAGAGACCTTAGGGTTTTTGTCGCGTTTACCAGAGTGTAGCGAAACCTCAATGCAACGAGATTTAGCCGCAGGCAATAATTCAGAGTTTGATGTTTTAGTTGCCTACCCGAAGGCTTTGGTTGCAGAGTTAAACTTGTCAGCACCAGTGTTGACACAGTGCTATGAAAAAATAATCGAGGTTTCGCAATAGTAAAGTAGGTTTCGAACCATGGCTTGTCAATAACGAACGGCTCAAGATAAATAATTTATAATAAATAACAAAATTAGCTGTGCTAGCACTACAGCGAGTGTTAACTTTATGCTATTCTATCGCGAATTTTTATCGTATAAATTAATGTGAAGATTAAATAATGTCTGAAAATAAATTTGAAACTATCGAACAACGCGTAAGTTATGGTGTAGGTCGTCAATTAGGTGACCAATTACGTAACAACCCTTTTAAAGATTTTGACGTAACGGCTGTGCAAGCGGGTTTAGGTGATGCGATTGCTAACACTGCAAGCCAAGTATCTGATGAAGCACTCAATGAAGCCTTTGCTGTAGTATCTAAAAAGATGCAAGAGTTAGAGCAAGCAGAAGCGAAAGAAAAATCAGCTGAAGGCGAAGCTTTCTTAGCTGAAAATGCTAAACGTGATGAAGTGACGGTAACCGAGTCAGGTTTACAATATGAAGTATTAGCAACAGGCGACGGCGACAAGCCAACAGCTTCTAGCACAGTACGTACACATTACCACGGTACATTCATCAACGGCGATATCTTTGATAGCTCTGTTGATCGTGGCCAACCTGCTGAATTTCCAGTAGGCGGCGTTATCGCTGGTTGGACTGAAGCGTTACAGTTAATGACTGAAGGTTCAAAATGGCGTTTATACGTGCCATACAACTTAGCTTACGGTGAGCGTGGCTCGCAAGGTGCAATCCCTCCGTACGCAACGTTAGTATTCGATGTTGAATTATTAGCGATTGTTAGCTAATTAGATTCCTTTTTAAAAGCCCTCAGTTGAGGGCTTTTTTATAAGCTAAATTAAAGTTTAAATATTTAACCGTAATTACGTTTAAGCAATTTGACCCTCATGAACAAAAAAACTATTGAGCGATTATTTCAGCGTTACTTAGTCGCGTTTCATCAGCAGAATATGGTCGATACGCAATTATGCTATCAACTGCCCTGTACGTTGCATACGCCTGATAAAGTTGTCTTAATTGCTAGTGACCGTGTTTTTGAAGAAGAGTTTTCTGATATTTTTTCGGTGCTCAGAGCCGCAAAGATCAAGCGTTTTGTCGCTTTAAAAGCCAGTTTCAGTAAACTGAACGAAAATTTGGTACTTGCCTGTGTTGACTGGCAGTTTATTGGTCCTAAAGACGAGGTTTTTACCGATTTTTCTGCCTTTTATCATTTAACCTTGAGTGAAGGGCAATGGAGGATTTTTAATGTCGTTTCACAAGAGCTTAGTCAATCGATTGATTTAGATATCCCTTTTGATATTTCTTATACCCCCTTATAAAGTGACCCATAGGAAGCAGAAACCATGAAAGTAAAAGTAGCCATTTTAGGATGTAGCGGACGTATGGGGCGTAATTTAATACAAGCCGCTATCGAACATAAGTCGGTAGAGCTTGTTGGCGGCAGTGTCCGAAAAGGCTCATCGTTTGAAAACTTTGACCTAGGTGAAATAGCTGGCATCGGCGCTATAGGTGAAAAAACTACCACAGATTTTCAGGCTTTACTGGGTGCAGATGTTTTAATTGATTTTACCTCCATTGAATCTACACTTGAGCACCTTAATTGGTGTCAGCAACATAATAAAGCGTTAGTGATTGGTACGACGGGCTTCTCAGATCAGCAAGTAGACACCATTAAAGCGGCGGCTAACAATATACCGGTTATTTTGGCGCCAAATACCAGTGTTGGGGTGAATTTATTATTTAAGTTGCTTGAAGTTACAGCCAAAGCAATTGGCGACTATACTGATATAGAAATTTTTGAAGCACACCATAGATTTAAAAAAGATGCACCTTCAGGTACCGCGGTAAAAATGGGCCAAGTGATTGCCGAAACGTTAGGTCGCGATTTAAACAAAGTTGCTGTGTATGGCCGAGAAGGGATCACTGATGAAAGAGACTTAAACACCATAGGTTTTGCGACCGTACGTGCAGGTGACATTGTCGGTGAACATACCGCATATTTTGCTGACATCGGTGAGCGTATCGAGTTAACGCATAAAGCTAGCTCTCGTATGACCTTTGCTTTAGGGGCAATGCGCGCGGCATTCTGGTTAAGTGAAGCCCAAGCCGGTTTTTACGACATGCAAGATGTCCTTGGTTTGAAAGACTAATAAACAATAGTTATCTGGCAAAAAACTAACGTAATTTGCTTAAGTTAAATAATTTACGCAACGCTAAAAACCTGACTGAATGGTTAGGTTTTTAGTGGGAAAGTACTGGTTTTGGCGTCTTTGTTTCAATTTCGTTAAAAACAGAGGGTTTTTACATTTATTACTAGACGAAAGTAGGATTCAAGCGTAAAATAAGTGGATTTTGTCAAAAATTTACTGTTCATGATGAACGGGGTTAGGTTTTTGGCATTTTTTGTAGGTATCGCTTTTATCGTTAATGGTTAAATTCTTAGTTATTTACCATTAATTTTCTTTCTTCTTAACGGAGGTTAAATTGACTAAATCTGCCATGTTAGTGCTTGAAGACGGCACTGTATTTAAAGGCACCGCTATCGGTGCAGAAGGGGCGGCTGTTGGTGAAGTAGTATTCAATACTTCAATGACAGGTTACCAAGAAATTCTGACAGATCCCTCATATGCAGAGCAAATTGTTACCCTAACGTATCCACATATAGGTAACACGGGGACTAATAGCGAAGATGAAGAGTCTGATACTATTTGGGCAAAAGGTTTAGTGATTCGTGATTTACCCCTGTTAGCGAGTAACTTTCGCAGCGAGCAAAGTTTAAGCGATTACTTAAAAGCGAAAAATATTCTCGGTATTGCCGATATAGATACCCGTAAATTAACCCGTATACTACGTGAAAAAGGTGCGCAAAATGGCTGCATTGTAGCGGGTGATTTCGCTGATGTAGGTGCTGAAGAAGCTAAAGCGCTTGCGCAAGCACAAGCTTTTCCAGGCCTTAAAGGCATGGATCTAGCAAAAGTTGTTTCTACAAACGAGTCATACCAGTGGACCGAGGGCACTTGGCAGCTAGGAAAAGGCCATGTTACGCCGGAAAACTCACAGTTTCATGTGGTTGCTTATGATTTCGGGGCGAAACGTAATATATTACGTATGTTAGTAGACCGTGGTTGTAAGTTAACCGTCGTACCTGCTCAAACAACGGCAGAAGAAGTTTTAGCCATGAACCCTGACGGTATTTTCTTATCAAATGGCCCAGGTGACCCAGAGCCGTGTGATTATGCCATTACGGCAATAAAAAAATTCTTAACAACAGATATTCCAGTATTTGGCATTTGTTTAGGGCATCAATTGTTGGCGTTAGCCAGCGATGCTAAAACCATTAAAATGAAATTTGGTCATCATGGTGGTAATCATCCAGTCAAAGATTTTGCCCGCAATGTGGTGATGATCACTGCACAAAACCATGGCTTTGCTGTTGATGAAAACCATTTGCCAGAAAATTTAAAAGTGACGCATACCTCACTGTTTGATGGTTCAATTCAAGGGATCCAAAGAACGGATAAGCCGGCATTTAGTTTCCAAGGTCATCCAGAGGCGAGCCCTGGTCCGGCAGATGCGGCACCATTATTCGATCAATTTATCGATTTAATCGTTGCGGCTAAACAAGCTTAGAACCTAGACAAGAGAAGAGAGATTATAAAATGGCAAAACGTACTGATTTAAAAACTATCTTGATCTTAGGCGCAGGTCCAATTGTTATTGGTCAAGCATGTGAGTTTGATTACTCGGGCGCACAAGCGTGTAAAGCGTTGCGCGAAGAAGGCTACCGAGTTGTGCTAGTTAACTCGAACCCCGCAACGATAATGACCGACCCCGAAATGGCCGATGCAACGTATATCGAGCCGATTCACTGGGAAGTGGTTAGAAAAATTATTGAAAAAGAGCGCCCTTGTGCCGTGCTACCTACCATGGGCGGCCAAACGGCATTAAACTGCGCGCTAGAGCTTGAAGCGAAGGGCGTATTAGAAGAATTTAATGTGGAAATGATTGGCGCTACGGCTGATGCAATTGATAAAGCAGAAGACCGTAGTCGTTTCGACAAAGCCATGAAAGCGATTGGCCTAGAAACACCACGTGCTGAAATTGTTCACTCTATGGAAGAGGCACACGCTGCCAGTAAAAACCTAGGTTTTCCTTGTATTATTCGTCCATCATTTACCATGGGCGGCTCTGGCGGTGGTATTGCTTATAACCGTGAAGAATTCACTGAAATCTGTACTCGTGGTTTAGATCTTTCGCCAACATCAGAATTATTAATTGATGAATCATTAATCGGTTGGAAAGAGTATGAAATGGAAGTGGTTCGCGACAAAAATGATAACTGTATCATTATTTGTTCGATTGAAAACTTCGACCCAATGGGCATTCATACAGGTGATTCAATTACCGTAGCACCGGCACAAACATTGACGGATAAAGAATACCAAATCATGCGGAATGCTTCGATTGCGGTGTTACGTGAAATTGGCGTTGAAACCGGTGGTTCAAACGTCCAGTTTGGTATTTGTCCTGATACTGGCCGTATGGTGATTATTGAGATGAACCCACGGGTATCTCGCTCGTCTGCCTTAGCTTCAAAAGCAACAGGGTTCCCGATTGCTAAAATTGCGGCAAAACTTGCCGTAGGTTATACCCTAGATGAATTAACTAACGATATTACCGGCGGCGCAACACCAGCATCGTTTGAGCCTACTATCGATTATGTTGTGACGAAAATTCCACGTTTTAACTTTGAAAAATTTGCTGGTGCAGAAGATAGACTAACCACGCAAATGAAGTCAGTGGGTGAAGTGATGTCAATTGGCCGTAACCAACAAGAGTCACTACAAAAAGCCTTACGCGGCTTAGAAGTGGGCGTTAATGGTTTTGATCCTATGGTTGACGTCACACAGCCAGGTGCTAAAACCAAAATAATGCATGAGTTGCAAGAAGCTGGCTCTGATCGTATTTGGTATATCGCTGACGCTTTCCGTTTAGGTTTAAGTGTTGATGATATTTTCCGCTTAACGAGAATAGACCGTTGGTTCTTAGTTCAAATTGAAGATATTATTTTAGAAGAAGCGAAAGTTGCTGAAGGCGGCTTAAAGGTATTAACGCCAGAGTATTTACGTAAATTAAAGCGTAAAGGTTTTGCCGACTCGCGCTTAGCTGATTTAATTGGTGTCGCTGAAGCGGAAATTCGTAAAAAGCGTCATAATGCTAGTATTTTCCCAGTCTATAAACGTGTTGATACTTGTGCGGCTGAGTTTAGTTCAGACACCGCTTACATGTATTCAACCTATGATGAAGAGTGCGAAGCAAACCCAACAGATAAAGAATCAATCATGATCTTAGGTGGCGGTCCAAACCGTATCGGCCAAGGTATTGAGTTTGATTACTGTTGTGTTCATGCCGCATTAGCATTACGTGAAGACGGTTATGAAACTATCATGGTTAACTGTAACCCTGAAACGGTTTCAACCGATTATGATACTTCAGACCGGTTATATTTTGAGTCCATCACTTTTGAAGATGTGCTTGAGATTGTCCGTATTGAAAAGCCTAAAGGCGTTATTGTGCAATATGGTGGTCAAACACCGCTTAAATTAGCGCGTGCTTTAGAGGCCGCTGGTGTGCCTATTATCGGTACGTCACCTGATGCCATTGACCGTGCAGAAGATCGTGAACGCTTCCAACAAGCCGTTGACCGTTTAGATTTATTACAACCTGAAAACGCGACAGTAACTTCTCTTGAAGAAGCGATGGCAAAAGCCGAAGCGATTGGTTTCCCACTTGTTGTTCGCCCATCATATGTATTGGGTGGTCGTGCGATGGAAATCGTTTACGATTTAGATGACCTACGCCGCTACATGACAGAAGCGGTAAGTGTTTCAAATGACTCACCAGTACTGCTTGATCATTTCTTAGATGATGCAATTGAAGTTGATATTGATGTGGTTTGTGATGGTGTGGATGTTGTTGTTGGCGGCATTATGCAACATATCGAACAAGCCGGGGTTCACTCCGGTGACTCAGCATGTTCATTACCTGCTTATAGTTTAAGTAAAGAAGTACAGGATGTCATGCGCAAGCAAGTCACTGACTTAGCGTTTGAGTTAGGTGTTATTGGCCTAATGAATACGCAAATGGCGGTGAAAGACGGCAAAGTTTACTTAATTGAAGTTAACCCGCGAGCAGCACGTACGATTCCGTTTGTGTCAAAAGCAACGGCGGTACCATTAGCTAAAGTGGGTGCACGAGTGATGGCGGGTAAATCACTGAAAGAGCAAGGCATAACTAAAGAAGTTATTCCGCCGTACTTCTCAGTGAAAGAAGTGGTTATTCCTTTTAACAAGTTCCACGGTAGTGACCCGTTAGTTGGCCCAGAAATGCGTTCAACCGGCGAAGTGATGGGCGTTGGTGTTACCTTTGAAGAGGCTTATGCTAAAGCAAACTTAGGTGCCGGTGTCTCTGTACCTAAAGATGGTCGCGCGTTAATCTCAGTGCGTAACAGTGATAAAGCTCGCGTTGTTGATTTGGCGCAACAAATGGTCGCACTAGGCTATGAAATTGACGCTACACACGGTACCGCAATTATTTTGGGTGAAGCGAATATACCTTGTCGCTTAGTCAATAAAGTACATGAAGGTCGTCCACATATTCTCGATAGAATTAAAAACGGCGAATATAACTACATTATTAACACGACAGAAGGCCGTAAGGCGATTGAAGATTCTAAAGTGTTACGCGGTGGTGCTTTACGTTACAAAGTCGCATATACTACAACATTGAACGCTGCATTTGCTGCTTGCCAATCGCATGCTGCGGATGATCGCAATATTGTAACGTCGATTCAAGAGTTACATAAACGTTGTAAATAGGCAGTTTGAACAATGAATTTGTACTGATTAAAGTACCAATTCATTCTAAACTGAATTTTAGCGAATTATTTTTTAAAGGTGGTTACCTAGTTTTTAACATAGGTTAGCCGCCTTTGTTGTTAGTAAAAGAAGAGTAAAATGACAAAATACCCAATGACATTGCTTGGCGCTGAGCAATTAAAAGAAGAATTAAGAATTTTAAAAACAGAAAAGCGCCCACGTATAGTAAAAGACATTGCTGATGCTCGTGAGCATGGTGATTTAAAAGAAAATGCCGAGTATCATGCGGCAAAAGAAGAGCAAGGTTTTTGTGAAGGGCGTATTCAAGATATCGAAGGCCGTTTGTGTAACGCGCAAGTGATCGACGTGACGAAAATACCTAACACAGGCAAAGTGATTTTTGGTTCAACGGTTACTTTGCTTAATCTTGATACTGAAGTAGAAGTCACATATAAGATTGTCGGTGACGATGAAGCGGACTTTAAAACTGGCCGTATCTCATTAAACTCTCCAATTGCTCGAGGTTTAATCGGTAAAGAAGTGGATACTGAAATCGAAATCACCACACCAGGCGGCGTGGTTGAATATGAGATTATTGCCGTAGAGCACATCTAGTTATTGAATTTATTTAACCTCAATAGCGGTTAATAAATAACGATAGCTTATAAAATTAAACGCACTTAACTTAAGGAGAAGTGCGTTTTTTTGATTGAAACCAGTAGCTTTGCTCATTGATGGCAACTAACCGCTTACTGGTTTTTTTGTGCCCGACAAACATCACTATGTTGACAACTAATGGCTTTAACATTGTTATAGCCTATACGTTGCAGTTGTTCTGCCGCTAATGTGGCACGCCCGCCCGAAGCACAATGTAGGTAAATTTCTCTATCTGGATCTGAGCAGTGTTTAGCGATGTTCATTTCTAACACACCACGTGGAATGGCTATTGAATTTTCAACCTTAGAAGCCGCAACCTCTGCTGGCTCTCTAACATCAACAAATAGCGCACCTTTATGGCTAAATGCCTGTTCTGCACTAACACACTTGACTGACTTTTTAGCCTGTGCGACTAATTCCTGTACTGATAAAATCATTTGAAAAACCTCCAAGAAGTAAATTCTAGTGTAGTTTTATTCTATGTTAAATTACCATTACTGTATATTAGTTTTTTCTAATGTAGTGCTAGGTAGTTTGAGTTTGAGCAGAGACAAAAAAAGGGCAAAAGCCCTTTTTTACAATGCAAAATTTTAAAGGAGTTAAATTTTTGGTACACGAATTTTCTTTTCTTCCGTTTGACGGAAGATAACTAAGGTTTTACCGATCACTTGCACTTTAGTTGCATTGGTTTCACGACAAATCGCTTCAACGATCAATGCTTTAGTTTCACGATCATCGGTAGGGATTTTAATCTTAATTAATTCATGGTGATTTAAAGCGAAGTCGATTTCAGCAACTACCGCTTCGGTAAGGCCGTTATTACCAAGTAATACAACGGGTTTAAGGCTATGTGCTAGGCCTTTTAAATACTGAATTTGTTTTTTATTTAGGTTCATTAACAATTTTCGTTACAAGTTAGCTTGAATTATCGCTATTTTACCTCCATCTAGTTTGTAATACTAATATTGTTTACATAGTGATAGCTTTTTAACGTACTTTTCTAGTTTATTTTGGTTAAAATAGCCATGGCTTTATTTCTCGAATAAATGAAGTTACAGAATATCCTTAGGGTAAAGCGCTTTAATAGCATAAATATATAAGTGGATTGAATGAGTAAGAATAAAGTCAGTGTCAGTAGTGCCCGATGGTTAAAAGAGCACTTTGATGATGAATACGTTAAAAAAGCGCAAAGGTTAGGGCTTCGCTCTCGTGCGGTTTTTAAAATTGAAGAGATAAACAATAAAGATAAATTGATCAAACCCGGTATGAAGGTGGTCGATTTAGGAGCCGCTCCAGGCGGTTGGTCTGAATACGCCACGAAAGTAGTTGGTGATACTGGTCAAGTGATCGCCTGTGATATTTTAGCGATGGATCCCATTGCAGGGGTAGATTTTTTGCAAGGTGACTTTCGCGAAGAATCCGTGCTCGATGCTTTATTGACCCGAATTAATGGTAAAAATATTGATGTTGTTATGTCTGACATGGCGGCAAACTTTACCGGTAATGATGTCGCAGACGCGGCGAGAAGCATGTATTTAGTGGAGTTAGCACTCGATATGTGTAATCAAGTTTTAAAGAAAAATGGCGCTTTTGTTGTGAAAGTGTTCCAAGGAGAGGGCTTCGAGCAGTTTATGAAAGATGCTCGTTCCGCGTTTAAAACCGTTAAAACCCGCAAGCCAGAATCATCACGTGCTCGTTCACGTGAAGTTTATCTTGTGGCGACCGGCTTTAAATTGTAGTAAATTAGATGGAATTATTTCATCGCACCATTTTGAACATTAGCAGAGGTCATTAAGTTGAGCGATATGGCAAAAAATCTTATTTTATGGTTAGTTATTGCAGTTGTATTAATGTCTGTTTTCCAAAGTTTTACTCCGGGAAGCGGCAAAGAGCAACAAGTAGATTACACACAATTTATCCAAGACGTTCGTCAAGGGCAAATTAGAAAAGTAGATGTTGATAGAAACGGCGTTATCAATGGTATTAAACGTAGCGGTGAAAACTTTGTTACAGTTATTCCAGGTGGTTATGACCGTGATTTAATCAACGACTTAGTCAAGCAGGGCGTTAATGCTTCTGGTGAATTACCTGAAGAGCCAAGCTTCTTAATGACTATTTTTGTTTCTTGGTTTCCGATGATACTGCTAATTGGTGTGTGGATTTTCTTCATGCGTCAAATGCAAGGTGGTGGCGGTAAAGGCGCAATGAGTTTCGGTAAATCAAAAGCGCGTTTGTTAGGCGAAGATCAAATTAAAACCACTTTTGCCGATGTTGCTGGTTGTGACGAAGCAAAAGAAGAAGTGTCGGAACTAGTTGATTACTTAAAAGATCCATCACGCTTTCAAAAACTTGGTGGTCGTATTCCATCAGGCGTTTTGATGGTAGGTCAACCGGGTACTGGTAAAACTTTATTAGCAAAAGCCATTGCAGGCGAAGCGAAAGTACCGTTCTTTACCATCTCTGGTTCAGACTTTGTTGAAATGTTTGTTGGTGTCGGTGCCTCTCGTGTGCGTGACATGTTCGAACAAGCGAAAAAGTCTGCACCTTGTATTATCTTCATTGATGAAATTGATGCGGTTGGTCGCCAACGTGGCGCAGGTATGGGGGGGGGTCATGATGAACGTGAGCAAACACTTAACCAAATGCTAGTTGAAATGGATGGTTTTGAAGGTAATGAAGGCGTTATTGTTATTGCTGCCACTAACCGTCCTGACGTATTAGACCCAGCATTATTACGTCCTGGCCGTTTTGACCGTCAAGTGACTGTCGGTTTGCCTGATATTCGTGGTCGTGAGCAAATTCTTAAAGTGCATATGCGTAAAGTTCCGCTAGGCGATGATGTTAAAGCATCAGTAATTGCTCGTGGTACCCCTGGGTTCTCAGGTGCTGATTTAGCTAACTTAGTGAACGAAGCCGCTTTATTTGCTGCCCGCTCTGCTCGTCGCGTTGTTGGCATGGCTGAGTTTGAAAAAGCTAAAGATAAGATTATGATGGGCTCAGAGCGTCGTTCAATGGTGATGACTGAAACAGAAAAAGAGATGACGGCTTATCATGAAGCAGGTCATGCTATTGTTGGCCGTTTAGTGCCCGATCATGACCCAGTTTATAAAGTCAGCATTATGCCGCGTGGTCGTGCCTTAGGTGTGACTATGTATTTACCAGAGCAAGACCGTTTCAGTCATAGTAAGCAGCATCTTGAAAGTAATATTTCATCGTTATACGGTGGTCGTATTGCTGAAGAAATGATTTATGGTTTTGATAAAGTCTCGACCGGTGCATCAAACGATATTGAGCGAGCCACGCAACTTGCGCGTAAAATGGTAACACAATGGGGCTTCTCTGAAAAAATGGGCCCTATGTTATTTGCTGAGGAAGAAGGTGAAGTATTCTTAGGTAGAACTTCTTCTAAGTCGCTGAATATGTCTGATGAAACGGCTCGTGCTATTGATGAAGAAATCAAAGCCTTTGTTAATCGCAACTATGACCGTGCAGCAACTATCTTAAAAGAAAACGAAGATATTTTGCATGCCATGAAAGATGCATTAATGGAGTATGAAACGATCGATGCCTTGCAAGTTGATGACTTGATGAACCGTGTTAAGGTTCGTCCTCCGGCTGATTTCGACGCATCAAATTCTGATGATAGTACAGACAATAATGCCGACTCCAGCAAGCCAAAAGCAAATAAAGATGAAGAAAAAAAACCATCTGATGATGCTTCAAGTAACGGCGATGCATCAGATGCTACCGCTAAATAAATAGTAAAAGCGTAACGTAAAGGCCTCAATAGTTTAAATCATTTGATTTATCAATTATTGGGGCTTTATTTTACCTAAAATTTAGCATACAAAGAAAAAGCCCGTTGAGTATAAATAACAAATATTAATAAAGAGATCACCGTGTTCAAACAGCTTAACTGCCCAAGCGCAATACTAGAATTATCATCACCACAAGTGATGGGGATTCTTAACGTTACACCTGATTCATTTTCAGATGGTGGTAAGTACACCCAGCTCGACCATGCGCTTAATCAGGTTGATCAGATGATTGCTGACGGGGTGAGTATTATTGACATCGGCGGTGAGTCAACCAGACCGGGAGCTGTAGATGTTAGTGAACGAGATGAACTTGCTCGCGTTATTCCGGTCTTAACAGCGATTAAGCAACGCTTTGATGTGTTAGTATCTATCGATACCAGTAAAGCCTCTGTAATGAGTGCTGCAATAGCCGCTGGTGCAGATATTATTAATGATGTGCGAGCACTGCAAAATGATGGCTGTTTAGCCGCTATTGCAAACAGTGAAATTCCCGTTTGTTTGATGCATATGCAAGGTTTACCCCGTAGCATGCAAAATAACCCAAGTTATGATGACGTTGTTCATGACATTATGGCGTTTTTTCAACAGCGTATAGAGGCTTGTGTTAACGCAGGCATCACACGAGAGCGGATATTAGTCGATCCCGGCTTTGGCTTTGGAAAAACCTTAGAGCAAAATTTTCACTTACTGGCAAATATGTCAAAGTTCAGAAAATTAGGTTTACCTATTTTAGTTGGCTTATCGCGTAAATCCATGATTGGAAACTTATTAAATCGAGATGTTGAACAACGTCTTGTTGGCAGCGTAACAGCTGCCATTATTGCCGCCCAACAAGGCGCAGATATTATTCGAGTTCACGATGTGCAAGCAACCGTGGACGCATTAAAGGTATTAAAAGCGGTAACTGATAATCATTAACCAGTTTGCTATTAAATTAATTAGATTAAGTGCGTAGCGTAAACCGCTGAGCGCAAGGGAGAAAATAATGTCAGAAAGAAGATATTTTGGTACCGATGGAATTCGTGGTTTAGTTGGTCAACACCCTATTACCCCACAGTTTGTTATGAAATTAGGCTATGCCGCCGGACGTGTTTTAGCGGCACAAGGCACTAAAAAAGTGTTAATTGGTAAAGACACTCGTATTTCTGGCTATATGTTGGAGTCTGCATTAGAAGCGGGCTTTTCAGCTGCAGGAATTGATATT
>JBFJQB010000011.1:0-34119 GCA_041616855.1 Cognaticolwellia sp.
ACCGAATTCATAGACTACCGCATATTACTGACTAAAAACTCACTTACTAAAAATAAACGATAAAAGAGAGAATATTGTGTTAATTAAAATTATTGTTGTCGGCTTGTTAGCCTTTATGGTTTATAACCTGTTTCGTGCCTTGTTTATTATGAACAAGAATGACCCTAACAAGCCACCAATGTCTAAATATATTGGTCGGCGCGTAATAACATCAGTGGTGATCATATTATTGCTATTAGTCGGTATTCTCACAGGAGTGATCACCCCTAATCCGCGCCCATATTAAATATTTGTTAAACAATATAACCAGAAGTGCTCAACTACCGCATAGCTCAGCACTTCCCGTACTTGAGCTCGTTAGATAATATAAACAAAGACAAATAGAAATACCCAAACCACATCAACAAAATGCCAATACCAACTTGCAGCTTGGAAGGCAAAATGATTTTTTGGGGTAAAGTGCCCTTTAAATACTCGAATAAGCATCACTAACAACATGATGGTACCTAAAGTAACATGCATGCCATGAAAGCCGGTGAGTAAATAAAAGGTATTTCCATAAATGCCACTGTCTAAATACAGTTTCATCTCATCAGCATAACCGTGTGCATACTCTAAGCCTTGGCAATATAAAAATATACAACCTAAAAGCACGGTTAAGCCTAACCAAAATTTTAATAAACCCCGTTTTTCTTGCTCTAATGATACATGAGCAAAATGTGCCGTAACCGACGAGGTTAACAATAAAATGGTGTTAATTAACGGTAAACCATACCACCCCATGGCGGTAGTTGTCGTACCATCTGGCGTTTTAATTAATGGCCACGTCGCAGTAAAGTCCGGCCATAATATCGCGGCTGTTGCGGCGTTGTTACCCGCGCCATCAAGCCACGGCACTGAAAACGTGCGGGCATAAAGTAATGCGCCGAAAAATGCCGCGAAAAACATCACTTCTGAAAATATAAACCAGCTCATGCCCTGGCGAAATGAATTATCCATTTGATGACTATATTTTCCTGACATTGACTCGGTAATCACATTGTTAAACCAGCCAAACATCATATAAATAATCAATGCGATTCCCGCCAGCAAAATCCAGCCACCGCCGCCAGCTTCAGGGTTATTTAAATTTGAAACATAACTGCCAGCACCAACCGCAATTAAAAACAACGCAATCGCGCCGACAATTGGCCACTTGCTTTGCGCTGGTACGTAATAACTTTCGTATTCTTTTGTTGTCATTGTTGTTCCCCTCATTTAAGTGCCATGCACCTAAGAATCAACTGCGCTTGTAATATCGTATAAAGTGTAAGATAGCGTTATGGTAGAAACGTCTTCGGGTAAGTCTAAATCGACATAAAACTGTAAACCCATCTCAACGTCTTCACTAGCTTTTAGCGGTTGATTATTAAAACAAAAGCATTCTATCTTTTGAAAATAAACCGCAGCACGCCCAGGTGATACTGACGGCACTGCTTGGCCGACAATAGCATTTACTGATTCATTTTTTGCGTAAAACTTAACGACCTTTCTTTCACCCGGGTGCACTTTCACTTCGTTAATCATTGGTTCAAACTGCCAAGGAATACCTTTAGCCGTTCTCGTCAAAAATTGCACGGTGATAGTGCGGTCGGTATCTATACTTGCCGCGTTGTAACTTGCGGCAACATTAGAAGTTTTTCCGTTCAACCCTGTGATATCACAAAACACGTCATATAACGGCACCATCGCAAAACCAAAACCAAACATACCAAAAACAATCAGCATCAGTTTTTTTACTGTTTTATTCACCGATGCATCATTCGCTTTTGCTTGCGCTTGCTTTGACAACTTATTTTGCGATTCGCCGTTAGTCATTTTAATTCCAATTAATCAATTTTTGGTGGTGTTTCAAAGGTGTGATATGGCGCAGGGCTAGGCACTGTCCACTCTAAACCTTCAGCACCGTCCCATGGTTTCGCCGGCGCTTTCTCGCCACCCTTAATACACTTGATCACTAATACCAAGAAAATTAATTGCGAAATTCCGAAGGCAAAACCACCAATACTGACCCACTTATTAAAGTCGGCAAATTGCAACGCATAGTCAGGAATACGACGCGGCATACCTGCTAAGCCTAAAAAGTGCATTGGAAAGAACAGTAGGTTTACAGAAATAAGTGAACACCAAAAATGCCATTTACTTAAAGTGTCGTTGTACATATAACCAGTCCATTTTGGTAACCAGTAATACGCGCCAGCAAAAATAGAAAATAGCGCACCAGTAACCAAGACATAGTGGAAATGAGCGACAACAAAATACGTATCATGATATTGGAAATCAACCGGTGTCATTGCCAGCATCAAGCCAGAAAAACCACCAATAGTGAACAAAATCACGAAGGCGATTGAGAACAACATTGGGGTTTCAAAACTAATTGAACCACGCCACATAGTTGCTGCCCAGTTAAAGACTTTCACACCCGTAGGTACAGCAATTAACATCGTACAATACATGAAGAACAGCTCACCAAATAATGGCATACCTGTGGTAAACATATGATGTGCCCAAACGATAAACGACAAGAAAGCAATTGACGCTGTCGCGTAAACCATTGAGCTATAACCAAAGAGTTTTTTACGAGAGAAAGCAGGAATGGTAGTAGAAACAATACCAAACGCTGGCAAAATCATAATATACACTTCAGGGTGACCGAAGAACCAGAATATATGTTGGAACATTACTGGGTCACCACCACCTGCAGCATCAAAGAAGCTCGTGCCAAAGTAAGTGTCAGTTAACACCATAGTTACCGTGCCCGCGAGCACCGGCATCACCGCAATTAATAGATAAGCCGTAATGAAAAATGTCCAAACAAATAATGGCATTTTCATGTAAGTCATACCTGGTGCACGCATATTCATTATGGTTACCACAATGTTAATCGCACCCATAATTGAGGAAATCCCCATAATATGTACCGCAAAAACAAAAAACGCAGTACTACCATTACTGTAAGTCGTTGATAAAGGAGCGTAGAAAGTCCAACCAAAGTTTGGCGCCCCGCTTTCCATAAAGAAAGACGATAACAAAATAGCGAAAGCAAAAGGTAAGATCCAAAAGCTCCAGTTATTCAATCTGGGCAATGCCATATCTGGCGCACCTACCATCATAGGTAGCATCCAGTTAGCCAAGCCGGTAAAGGCTGGCATTATCGCACCAAACACCATAATAAGACCGTGTACTGTGGTCATTTGGTTAAAGAAGTCAGGCTCAACTATCTGTAATCCCGGCTGAAATAACTCAGCACGGATCACTAGCGCCATGACACCGCCAGTTAAAAACATGATAAATGAGAACCATAGGTACATCGAACCGATATCTTTATGGTTAGTGGTATATAACCAGCGCTTCAGGCCGGTCATTTTATGATCATGGTGCTCACCGCCATGTGAATCATGCTCGGATTGATCATTAATTACATCTGTAGTCATTTTAACGCCCCCCTACTTCGCGCTAGCAGCAACATCTGCTGGCTGGACTAAATCACCGGTGTTGTTACCCCAAGCATTACGCTCGTATGTCACAACCGCAGCAATTTGCGTTTTCGTTAATTGGCCGCCAAAAGCTGCCATCGCTGGATTTTTCTTACTGCCGTTAACCACCATGTCGACATGCACGGCTATATCGCCCATAGCAATTTTGCTATCTTTCAGAGCAGGAAAAACAGGAGCCATACCTTCGCCACCGGCTTGATGACAAGCCGCACAGGCGGTCATATACACTTTTTCACCCATGGTCATTAATTCATCTTTGCTATAAACCTTAGATAAATCTTCTTGAGGTATGACTTCAGCAATTTTTTCAGCCACTTGTTCTTTAACAGCGTCAACGGCTTGTTCAACAGTATCTGTGACACTTTCCGTTGTGCTAGATACAGCTGCTTTTACATCGGCAGCTTGAATGGCGTCACCGGTATTATTACCCCAAGCATTACGCTCGTATGTCACAACCGCAGCAATTTCTTTTAAACTTAATTGTTTGCCATAGCCTTGCATGCCAGTGCCTGCCTTGCCATTGAACACAATATCAATATGCTCACTTGCTGGACCAGTAGTCGCTATAGCGCTGCCCTTAAGGGCTGGGAATGCTGGTGGTAAACCTTGACCACTGACTTGGTGACACGCGGCACAATAAGCCGTATAGGTTGTTTCACCCAGTTGCATTAATTCGTCCATCGAAACAGAAGCATTTAACGACGCAGCTTCGGCTGCGGCTGCATTCGCTTTTAGTTGTTTTTGCTCGTCAAGCCAAATTGCGTAATCAGCTTCAGTTTTCACTTCAACCACAATGGGCATAAAGCCGTGATCTTTACCACATAACTCAGCACATTGGCCGCGATAAATACCGGGTTTATCAACCTTAGTCCAAGCCTCGTTAATAAAACCTGGGTTGGCATCTTGTTTGACCGCAAATGCCGGCACCCACCAAGCGTGGATAACATCATCAGAGGTTATAACAAAGCGCACTTTTTTATTGGTTGGGATAACCAAAGGGCGGTCAACTTCTAGCAGGTAGTGTTCACCTTTTTCTGCTGAGCTACCATCTTGGTTTTCGTATTGTTCACGAGGGGTGGAAAGTACCGAGTAAAACTCAAGGTCTTGGTCGAAGTACTTATAGTGCCATTTCCACTGTGAACCGGTGACTTGCACCGTTATATCAGCATCATCATTATTTTCCATATCAATGAGCGTATAAGTGGCAGGAACCGCCATCGCGATTAGAATAACGACTGGAATAGCCGTCCAGAGAATTTCAACTTTTGTGCTTTCATGGAAGGTTGCAGGTTTAACGCCTTTTGATTTACGGTGAAATACCATAGACCAAAACATCGCACCAAATACCACAACACCAATAGCAGTACAGATGTAGAGCACCAACATATGCAAATCATATACGTCTCTACTAACTTCCGTAACACCTTTGGTCAAATTCAGCGACATATCTGCCCAAACTGAACTAGACAACAAGCCCCCTAGCAACAACAAACCTAGGTTACGTCTTTTCACTCGACATCTCCTTCACCCTTTTAAGGCCAAACAACACGGTTTAATCATCAAGCGACAGTGGCAAACCGGTTATTTCGCGCATACATTTATTATTATTTAGTGACGTAATTTTCGACAACTGTCAATTGCGCCCTATTGTTATGTTTGTACGTTTTCTAGACTAGAATTACTTAAATCTTGATCTGGGTCAATTTAAAATTTCAAATACAATTAAAATAAAACATAATAAATACAATAGAGTAAAAACCCTAAACAAGATAAGAGTGCCATTTTTAAAAGGGTAGCTTTAATGTTTGTTTTTTGTTCAAGCGCTGTTTGTGCTACTGAATAATAAATAATCAACCAATAAATGAATTGTATAAAAAACAATCTATTAACAGTATTTATCATCGATAATGATAATTATTTTAAACTAATAAACGCTAGAGGAAGGATCGTTGACAAAAGCATGAAAAACGCAGATTTATCTGAAATCTGCGTTTGAAGTAAAGCTGAAAAAATTTAACACAACCGTGGCAATTAATTACATCCAATCAGCCGCGCGGATCACACCCACCGCAATACCTTCAACATTGAAATGCTGCGTAGCTAAATCTACTTTAATGGGGGGAAAATCTTCATTTTCAGCATGCAAATAAACCACATTACCTTCACGCTTAAAACGCTTAACGGTAACATCGTCTTCGACACGAGCGACAATCACTTGGCCGTTTTTCACATCAGTGGTTTGATGAACCGCCAGTAAATCACCATCTAATATACCAATATCTTTCATACTTTCGCCGTTCACACGTAATAAATAATCTGCGGCCGGATGAAATAAGCTGCCATCAATTTTATAGTGCTCTTCAACGTGTTCTTGCGCTAATATCGGCTCGCCTGCAGCCACACGTCCTATTAACGGCAATCCCTCTTCTTCGACAAACTCTTCCGCCAAACGAATACCACGTGAGGTGCCAGGTAGCATGTCAATATAGCCTTTTTTAGCGAGGGCTTTTAGATGTTCTTCGGCAGCATTAGCCGATTTAAAACCAAAGAAATGAGCAATTTCGGCACGCGTGGGTGGCATACCCGTGTCAGAAATCTTTTCTCTGATCAGATCAAAAATTTGCTGTTGTCTGGGTGTTAAAGGGCGCATAGTTTTCCTTAAGCAGCTTATAAACAAGCCTGTTTTTTTAAACAGTATCACTGTTATTGTATACAGGCTGTAAATAAACGCAAGGCATGTTGGCGAACAATTAGGTTCTTGATCCGCAATACATCTATTTTACTCACGTGGAAAGAACCAATCCCAAAAGCCATGCCAAGCTTTTAATAACAGATAAATAATTACCAGTCCCCAAATCAGGGTGAATATTTGGCCTAAGATCTCGAAAAATGTTGTCATCGCGTATTCCCTTTACTTGCCACCAGCCTAAAACAGCTGTTACCCAAAACGTATCCTTATTGTTTATTATAGTTTTGATAAAAAAAAGCGCACACTGTCACATGAAAGCGATAACCGCATAAAAAAACCCAGCTATATGCTGGGTTTTTATAGTCTTAATCAACAATTAATACTTATGGCGCTTTGCCGTTATCTGAAATTGTCCAACCGAAATCGTTTACTAAAGTCTCTCGCGCAGCTTCACCCGCTGAAGAATATTGAGTATTTCCAGCTGAAAAAGTCACCTCAAACTGAACATTTTGAGACGCCCAACCATTAAGCAGCGTATCGTAAAAAGTCGTTGATTTGCTGCTACCGTCAAACATGCCTGCCATGTTTGTCACCGAGGTTATATTCCATGCGCTAATGTCGGCATCGAAGTTATTCGTACCAAAAAACATGTATCCCATGTCAGTCACTGATGACACATCCCATTGGCTTAAGTCTTGATTAAATACATTGGCATTTTCAAACATACCGTACATGTCAGTAACGCGCGATACTTCCCAGCGGCTAAGGTCTTGATTAAACTCAGAGGCCCCACTAAACATGAACCTAAAGTTTGTGACATTAGCGACGTCCCATTTACTTAGATCACTATTAAATAACTTGGCATTAATAAACATACCATACATGGTTATGACATTAGATACGTCCCAATCACTCAAATCACTATCGAATAAAACGGCACTAGTAAACATTTCCGCCATATTGGTAACGTTAGACACATTCCACTGACTAATATCGCTATTAAAGCTCTCTGCAGACTGAAACATATGCGCCATATTCGTCACTGACGAGACATCCCAGTTACTGATGTCCGAATCAAATCGCTTGGCAACATGAAACATATACATCATATCTTCAACGGCAGATACATCCCAATTGCTTAAATCTGATTCAAAGCTCTCAGCATAAGAAAACATTGTGCGCATATTGGTTACTTTAGCCACATTCCATTGACTTAAGTCGGCACTAAAGGCACGTGCACCACTAAACATACTATTCATGTCAATAACGTTAGCCACGTTCCACGAACTTAAGTCTGACTGAAATTGGCTTGCCTGTGCAAACATACCATTTAAAAAAATCGCGCTTGATACATCCCAGCGACTAAGATCTTGATTAAATTCCGAGGCACCCTCAAACATCAAACCAAAGTTTGTTACATTTGCTACGTCCCAGTTACTCAAATCACTATTAAATGATTTAGCATTCGCAAACATAGCCCACATGTTTTCGACATTAGACACGTCCCAGTCACTTAAATCGCCATTGACCAGTGTTGCGCCATTAAACATAGAATGCATATCAGTGACATTAGATAAATTTGGCTTATCCGTGGCGTTTAATACTAAATTTTCACAACCGTTAAATGCACTATTCATGGTTGTCCAAACAGAGTTACCCCAACGCTCAATGCTTAACATTTTGTTGCTGTCATTAACTGAGCCATCATTATGATAAATAGTGAAATTGCCGTTGATTTTAACGGTATAAACGCCTGGGGTTGCATAATTGTGGGTAGTACTGACGTCCACGCCTTGCACAATAGTGCCATCACCCCAATCAATACTAAAATTAGCGTCATTGGTGTGAATGTCTAACATCAATTGCGTGTCAGAACTTGCGCCGAAATTGTCGGTTTTCCATGTGCCAATAAACGGTGGAACTTCCACGGTGACAAACCTCTGAACTGATGCTTCATTGCCAGCCATATCCGTTGCTGTATAGGTTAACGTATATGTACCAACTATGGATGAATCAACAATACCATCAACGCTCAGCGTTGTAGTTGTGTTATCTATGATATCGACACTCGGGTCACTAAATGTATCATTTTGATAAATAATGATAAAATCATCGCCCACCAAGGTGATTTGTGGTGGTAATGTATCAACTACCGTGATTGTTCGAGTGAGGATACTCGAGTTCCCAGAACTGTCGGTTGCTTGGTATTGTATCTCATATTCACCAAGCACTGATAAATCCAAGTCACCGGTTATTATTACTTCAACATTTTCGTCAACATCATCAGTCGCAACAGCGCCTAATTCAATGTAACTGTCGCCGGCTTCTATTTGCATATCACTATCGCCATTGAGCGAAAGTGAGGGTGGTGTATTGTCAACCGCTGGCGCTTCTACAATGGGTTCAGGTTGCTCAATAGTCTCCTCTGCTCCACCGCCACCACAGGCGGTTAGTAGGACAAAAAATACATATAAAAATATTGCTTTGATCGAAGATTTTGACATCAAAATATTCCCTCATTAAGACCAATGAATTATTAAAACCATGACAAACACAATCTGTCAGGCTGCATAAGATCATTTAACGGTAAGATTTATTGATAATTCAAAGAGAAATACCCAAGAAATACTAGACCTATGATACAGCTCAGGCATTTCTTCGATATGAAGAAACTCTGAAGCCGCAGCATTTTACAGAATTGTATTTAAAATCGCCACTACTCGTGTGTTGTATAGTAAAAGCTCGAAGTAATTATCCGTAACAAACTGTTTTTAGACGAATTTAATCCGAAAGGAGTGTTAAAAACCTGCATTATTCTAGGTAAAATAAAGCAAAAAAAACGCCCCTCAAGTGAGGAGCGTATAACAATAATATAAAAACACTAATAAAAACCGAGGGGAGAATCTCTTGCTAAGTAAGAGTACGCTGTTGCGTGTTAGTTCAATTTTATTTTAATAAAATAAAATAAAATAAAAAATAAGTGAATTTTTTCAATATAGCCTTATTTGTTGGGCATCCAGTCCCAACATTTTTTTATATTGGCGTCAGTTTTTGTCTTTCTGCTATCAAATTAAGAACTTTAGTGAGCTTCTTAGCAAGGTAGCCCGACAACAGTTTAGGTTGCTGTAGTAGCAATTGCGATTCAGCCTTGGTAATAGCGACATAACAATCAAGCAAAGCATTCGTTGAACTTAGCAATCGCACGTCATCAGCAAGTATTTCTACGTCCACATTATTCACTTGAGTATCGACACGGGTATGTTCGCTCAGCGAAATAAGGTAAAAGTTAATCTGCAAAATATTCGCTTCGTCGCCATACCAATTCGCAGTCATGGTATGAAAATTCAACTGCGCTTCTAACTTGTTACTAATGGCCACGATATTTTTAATACCAGCAACTAAGTCATCGCTAGCTTGAATAGTAATCGGCAGTGTTTCAGTCATTATATCCATGAAATTAAGCGCCTTTTAAATAAGTAATGCATCAGTGATTTATAAGGTGTCACCATCGGCTTGCTTTGAGTCATGCCAAAGCCATTCTATCATATCTAACTTTGTTGAATTTTTCCCTTATGCTTAACGGGTAACATTCTCCTTGGCATCCATGCTTTTTGATTTCATACCTGAATCGATTTAATAAACAGCAGATAAAGTGAATTTTCGTGCTAACAACCGCTACTGTTAATAGTAAACATTTACCGATATGATATCTTGCTAAAACCAGTTCACAAGTTACCCGTTAAATTACTGTAGCTAGGTTTGTTAGCACCAAGACATTAATAAAAAAGGTTATTTTAGCGGTATGTTAATAGTGGAGTTTGGCCAATTAAAACAACGAATGCGCGCAAAATAAAAAAAAGACAAAAGCCATTAACACTATTTAACCTCAGCCAAAAGTTTCATAAGTGGTTGATGTTATTTATCGGCTCGCAATTTGTGATTTGGTCTATCACTGGTGCATATATGGTTTTTTTTGACATCGACTATATTCACGGTGACAGCTTAGTTATTACCCATCAAAACACCATAAAACCTGAAAATTTAACTTATCCGTCGCAAGCTTTATTTCAGCAGTACCCCGACGCGAAAAATTTATCGGTTGGCTTACTAGTTAACCGCGAAGTCTATCGATTTAATAACTTGGGGCAGCAATTAACAATTGATGCCCGCACCGGTGAATTATTATCGCCACTAGATAAAAACAACGCTATAGCAATCGCAAAACATGCTTTTTCTGGTGATAGCGAAATCATTAATGTCGAGATAATTACTCACAATCCCCCCTTTGAAATAAGATCACGACATTTGCCGGTTTGGCGCATTGATTTTGACCATTTTCAATCTCCAACACTTTATATTGCAACAAACAGCGGCATCGTTGTCACTAAGCGCCACGATTTTTGGCGTTTGTTTGATTGGATGTTTCGTTTTCATATTATGGAATATGGCGGTGAGAGCGATGTCAGTAACTGGTTATTATTTATTATGACCTTATTTGCATTGCTTGCAGCGCTCAGTGGCCTAGTACTGACTTATGTCAAGATGATCAAACCGCTAATTTTTTCAAGTAAAAACCGTCAAAACAACGCGAAGAAAAGTATCTTGTTAGCAAATGGAGAACAGTCATGATGTTTTGGGCGAGAAAAATTCATCGATGGGCTTCATTATTAATTGGCCTACAAGTCCTTATTTGGATAGTAAGCGGCTTAGCATTTAATGTTATGGATAAAAATAAAGCCAGCGGCAATACCTATCGTCAAACATTTATCGTCACAAAGCCTGCAATAGCTGAAAGCAAGTTATTACCCGTTGAGAAAATTTTACAAGCCCATCCTGACACCATAGAACTTCGCCGCACCAACATACTCTCAGCGCCCTATTACTTGTTAACACACAAAAAAGGGTTATATCGACATTTTGCCAACAGTTATCATTTAGTTAATGCCGTCACAGGTAAATTAACTCTGATCAATGAACAACTTGCTGTCGATATCGCTAAAGCGAGTTATAGTGGCGCAGGTGACGTCGACGCTATCACACTGTTAATGCCACCAATTGCTGACTTTCCCAAGCAACAAAACCCCAACTGGCAAATTAACTTCGCTGACGATTTATCTACCAGTGTGTACGTTGAACAAGGCTCCGGCCGTTTAGTTGGTCACAGCAATAGTGACAAACGCTTTGCTGATTTTTTCTACATGTTGCACTTTATGGATTACGGTAGTGCAGGTCACTTTAACAGCATTCAAATTATGCTATTTGCTTTTGTCACTTTATGGCTATCCCTCTCGGGGCTAATCTGGACTATCAACATGTTCAGCAAAGGCAAGTATCGCTTAAAGCGTAGAGAAAACTAATCCAAATTCTCGGTGTAGGCCTTTGCAAGAATTCTAAAAACAATGAAAAGGGGGATCACTAGATTTAGTGATTAAAAGTTAATGACTTTTAACTAATGAGAGTAGCCTTTTAGCGGTAAAAATTATTAACAAGTACCCTAAATACTGCCCAACTAAAAATATCGTCATTTTCGGCCAAAATGCCGTTTCTTCACTGAAGAAGCTTAAGGCAAACCTAGCCGGAGTGGTGAATAATGTATAGCCCGGAAATGAGCTAGCAATAAAAGTATAATTATAGCCGAAAGCGATAATACCAATAATGACACCTGAAAGTGCCCACAGTAAGCTTGATTTAAATTCAGTAACAGCAATGTCCATTATATTTTTGAGCCTTTAATTATCATGATGTCCCTAAAAGTTGAGTTATTTTACCTTACCTACTAACAAGCATATTCTTATTCACTCGCAACTTAAAAAGGCATACCCAGCCTAGTGAATCGCTTAATTGTGTTTCTTTATTATTATCTCTCACTAGAAGACTAATAGCGATGCTGTTGCCATGCTTTAGAAAACTTAACACTTTACTTGAATTTGCTTTACCAACAGTTACTATAGCTGCCCAATGTATTATTTAGAATAACGTCATGACAAAATTAATCAGTCTTGTGATCATCGCCCTAACTTTTTTAAGTACAACAACCTATGCCGAAACCTTAAAAGTCGCTTCTTGGAATATTGCGTGGTTAGGCTCGCATGAATATAACCAACGCAAAGCCGCCGACTATCAAAAACTAGCGCGTTATGCTCGTGAATTAGATGCTGATGTTATTGCGTTACAAGAAGTTGAAAGTGCGAAATGGGCGCAAAAAGTTTTCGGTGATGAATATGACTATTTCTTCACCACCAAAGACTGGGTTCAGCGCGTCGGCGTAGCGGTTAGAAAAAGCAGTGGCTATAAAGCCCAAGCAATTGAATATATGGATCTTGACCAAGGACTTGCGCGCCGTGGTATGGACGTTACCTTAACTAAAAATGGCAAGAGCGTGCGCTTATTAGCAGTGCATATGAAATCTGGTTGTTTTACTAACGCACTTGATCAAGCCAGCATTGCAAAAATGCCGGAGAGTAATGACAAAGAATTATACGCAAAAACCGCTTGCGCAGAACTGGCAAAACAAGCAACACCGCTAGAGGCTTGGGTTGACGCTCGCGCTAAAGAGGGGGTACCTTTTATTCTACTTGGTGATTTTAATCGACGATTTGTGAAAGACATTTCATTAAATTACAGTGAAGTACAAGGCTTGTGGCAAACCATTGATGACCAAGGTCCAGAAGCACTTTGGGCGCCAACAATTAAAGCAGAATCTCAATGTTGGGGCGGTTATTACAAAGATTATATTGATCACATAATTTTTGACCCAAAAGCAAAAATGCGATACGTACCTAATTCATTTGCTCAGTTAGTATTCGACGAGAAATATACTCGTGAGCTTAGCCAAAACCTCAGTGATCACTGTCCTATTTCAGTAGAATTGGCGTTGTAAACTACTGTTAGTATCCCTAAGCTTAAAGAGTAAACTTGGGGTGCTAGCTTTTACGCTAAAATGCGACATTATTAATAGAAAATCGACAGCATTCAACTTACCATTACCCCCTGAGTCATCAGAATCACTAAATTTCAATGCTCAAAGTTGCTACAGTGAGCTATTGAATGAAAAGGATCACATCATTGTCGACGTTACCGCTTTTAAACTGGGAAGCTCCAATCGTTAGTCGAGCGACACTAGCACTACTGCTTTGTCTTAGCCTTTTTTCTTGCAGTGACGAAAGCAGGTTAATTTCTCCATCAAACAACGATTATTGTGCAGCAATTATACCAACTAAAAATCAGTTGCTGTCTGAATACTTAAGCCCCGTTGAGCATAAAATGCATGATAAGACTGGCGTATATATTCTAGAGCAAGGTATAGAAGCCATGTTGTCTCGTGCATGGTTAACCGAACATGCAGAACAAACTATTGATGTACAATATTTTATTTTTTCCACTGATAATATTGGCTTAATCGCTATCGATTATCTCGTTAAGGCTGCTGAACGTGGCGTGCGTGTGCGTATTCTAGTGGATGATATTATGGTAGATGCCAGTGGTAACGAACTGCAAACGTTAGCTGCTCATAAAAACATCTCAATAAAAATATATAATCCTGTCGCCAATATCGGTAAAAACCTCTTCGAGAAGGTGGTGAGTTTAACCACCAACTTCCACCAATTAAATCAACGTATGCACAACAAAACTTTTATCGTCGATGGCAAAATAACCATAACGGGTGGTCGCAATGTTGCCGACGAATATTTTGGCTATGATCACCAATATAACTTTCGCGATCGTGATGTTTTGTTAATTGGCGGCATTACCGAAGCCGTTCAATCGTCATTTGAGCAGTTTTGGCAAAGTGAACTCAGTGTCGATGTGGCTGAGTTAATAAAAGAAAAAATGCCCAAAGATTACGTGCCTGACTTTGCACCATTACATCAATATGCTTGTAATCCAGAAAACTATGTTAGCTCTGTTAGAAATAAAATTCGTGACATGCCAAAAGCTATAACGGCAATTCAACAACAGCAGCAACTGCAATGGTTAGACAACGTAGAATATATTTCCGATGTACCCGGAAAAAATACCGCAAATAAATTTTTAGCCGGTGGGGGATTATCAACTGAAAAGTTAGTGGCTTTACTGCAAAGCGCTAAAGAGTCTGTGGTTATTCAAACACCCTATTTAATCACCACAGCAGCGACACGAGAAATCCTAAAATCGCTTATCGACAAAGGCGTTAGCATTAACATTCTGACTAATAGCCTTGCTTCAAATGACAATTTAGAAGCCTTTAGTGGTTATCAACGGGATCGCGAAGCATTACTAAACACCGGCGTTAATATCTTTGAATTTAAACCCGATGCGAAAATCCGCCAAAAGGTCATGTCTGAGGTGATGGAAAAACAATTAACCCAAGCTCCTATTTTTGGCTTACATGCAAAATCTATGGTGATAGATGATCATACCGCGGTAGTCGGCACTTACAATATGGATCCGCGCAGCGCTAACCTTAACACTGAAAACTTTGTTATTATCCCATCATCAAAAATTGCTCTAGAAATTAAGCAAGGCATGTTAGAAGAAATGCTACCAGAAAACGCTTGGGCAATTTCTTTAGATTGGAACCCTGATGGCGAGGTAGACTTAACTAAACAATTAAAAGTTAAAATGCGCCGCATAGTCCCGAAAAGTATTTTGTAATTGAGTTGAAAGCCACCATGAATAAACCCGATAAAAACATTAACGAGTGTGTAATTTTATTGCATGGTTTAGCGCGTTCAGCTCATTCAATGGACAGAATGGCACAACGATTAACCGAGCAAGGTTATCAAGTACTCAACATCGACTACCCTTCGCGCGCCTATCCCATTGAGCAACTTGCCGAACAAACTATTTCAGATGCCTTAGCAAAATGCGAAGGCATGCGGGTAAGTTTTGTCACCCATTCTATGGGGGGCATTTTAGTCAGACAATTTCTTAGTAAGCATAGTATCAAAAACCTCAATAAAGTGGTGATGTTAGGTCCGCCTAATAAAGGCTCTGAGGTTGTAGATAAACTCGGGAATTTGCCAGGCTTCCACTTACTTAATGGTGATGCTGGTTTGCAATTAGGCACGGGAGCGTTAAGTGTGCCCAATCAACTGGGTAAGGCAAATTTTGATGTCGGTATTATCGCCGGCACGCAAAGTATTAACTTACTATTATCCTCACTTATTCCTGATACCGATGACGGTAAAGTGTCGGTTGAAAGCACTAAAGTCGAGGGCATGAATGATCACATAGAAATGCCTACTACGCATGTATTTATGATGCGCAATGACGCGGTTATCGACCAAGTAATTTGCTACCTCAAGCAAGGTAAATTCAACCATCAAGCATAATGTTTTAGTAATAAACACCTTCAGCTACCGTCGCCCATTTTACCTGAAAATATCAGCATGCTTTAGCGTAATCGACGATATTGATATCGGGCAAAAGCTGGTGCTGTGTTCGAATGTGAATTTTTGATGAATATTTCAAATTTACCATGCCAATGCGCCAAAAATTTAGTATGGTGTTAGTGAGCTTAAGCAGTATTTAATGAATCTAGATGGAGAATCAAGATGAAATTATTTAAACAAGTAGCACTATTAACCTTTGTTATATCAAGTGTTTTATCAGGCTTAACATCGGCAAACGAAATAGAAATCACCGCCAAGTCTCAAGTGATATCAAACGACAATAAACTCCACACCTATAGCGGCGATGTTCGAATTGCCTTCGCAACAAGTAGTTTATCTACAACCTCTAGTCATGCCTCTTTCCAAAACGGGAATACTGTAATGGAAGGTGATGTAGAAATTCTGTTTAAAAACGCCATTGCCAAAACCCAAAGGGTCACTTTTAAGCCTACTCAAGATGGTCTAATTGCTGAAATGGACAAGGTAACATTGACCTATAAATAGCCTGAGACAAAAGTATAGCTAATTATTTATAGCGGCTGAGCGCTTAACCCACGTTTTAATCGCTAGCACCCAGTCAGATATCGGACGATAAAATGCGCCATGCTCTTTACCCGTGGAAATTGCCTCACTATTAATTGAGGCAAAACAATACCTAACGCCAAGCCTAAATTAATGATCAGTTTTATTTTCATCTTACTTTTTTACAACCTGTTTTAGGTGCGATATTAATCACTGGTTATCAATGCCAACATAAGTCAGGATTATATCCAATTAGCACTGTTTTAGCGCAGCCCGTTACAGTAATATGCAAGCCAGCAGATGTCTCTGCATTTTAAATCAAAAAATAGTAAATAAGGTAATTCATGGAATTTTCATACGTAAACCCTACTCACATCCATTTTGGCCAAGGCAAAATTGCCAGCATTAGCGGCGCTATTCCAAGCGCTAATAAAGTACTGGTTATTTACGGTGGTGGTTCCATCAAGAAAAATGGCGTTTACCAACAAGTGCAGAGCGCACTTGCTAAACACACTTGGCTAGAGTTTTCAGGTGTTGAGCCAAACCCAACTATGGAAACTTTAGATAAAGCTGTCGCTATCGTCAAAGCAGAAAAAGTTGATTATATACTAGCCGTTGGTGGTGGTTCTGTTATTGATGGCGCCAAGTACGTTGCTGCCGCTGCATGCTATGAAGGTGCCGGTTGGGATATCCTATTAGGTAAGTATACGGTCACTGAAGCTATTCCCATTGGTACGGTACTTACCCTGCCCGCAACAGGCTCAGAGTCAAATGCCGCGTCTGTTATCACACGAGCTGAAACTCAAGATAAACTGTCATTTTATGCACCAGCAGTCCAGCCAAAATTTGCGGTGCTTGATGCCGATGCGATGAAAACCTTACCAGAGCGCCAATTAATTAATGGCCTAGTCGATGCTTGGGTGCATATTTGTGAGCAGTATTTAACAATGCCGACAGGCGCCATGGTACAAGACGGTTACGCAGAAGCCTTACTGAAAAATTTACGAGTATTAGCACAACAATATGACCAACGTGAGACATTACAATGGCGTGAAAACCTAATGTGGACCGCTAACCAAGCACTTAATGGTTTAATTGGTGCGGGTGTACCACATGACTGGGCAACACATATGATAGGCCATGAACTTACCGCACTCTATGGCGTTGATCATGCTCGTTCTCTCGCGATTGTGCAACCCTCATTGCTTCGTAATCAACTAGCGGTTAAAAAAGATAAGTTAGAGCAACTGGGCATGAATGTTTTTGCGCTAAGTGCAGGTGAAGACCTTGCAGAGCGCACTATTGCCGCTATTGAAGCGTTTTATCATAGCTTAAATGTTGCCACGCAATTAAGCGAACATGGTGAAGATAAAGCGACGACAATTGATAAAATCATGACTCAACTAGAATCACACAAGATGACAAAACTAGGTGAACACCAAGCTATTACGTTAATGCAAAGCCGTGAAATTTTGCAGCTAGCGGTAAAATAGTTTAGTTATGCACAGCAACCAAATTTAGCGAGTATGCTTACCATGCTCGCTGAGTTTTACTGTTGGGCACGTTACGGTTGGCTCGCTAATATAGTTCTTAATTGGTTTAGTGCATCTACCGCGAAGCCTTGATCATAAAAGTACAAAATTTTACCTTTATTGTTTAATAGCACCACACGGGTATTAGCAATATTTTCGTTGCCAGTAAAAGCCTGCACCTTATCGCCATCACCATATACAGTCACCACACCTTGCCACATTGGCTTTGGAATGCCGGCTCGCATACCATTGTCGATAACGGTACTAAACATTTGTGGAAATAAACCTTGAATGGTCGGCACTTCATAAACTTTTACACGGGTATCCGTTGCATCTAAAGCAATGAGCCAGCGATCAATATCAAACTGAGAATTCTGCACATAACCGATGAGTAGCAAAGTAACGGGGTCGGTAAAATCTGACGGTATCGTTAGCGATTTTTTTTCTAATGATTGGCCAACAACGGTTGGAAATACTTGTCCGGTAATATCTTTATTTGGATATTGGCTGCTACACCCTGTCAGTAATACTAATCCAAAAAAGTAGCTTAATATGCGCATTTTATTTTTCTCTATATATTAAGATTAAAGGCTTGAAAATTAATACGTAAGCACATTTATCTTAGTTCACTTAATAAAGAAATATGTAGCCACTTTGACAATGAGTGTCACAAATAATCATCGAAGGCACTCAAATAGGAACTAATTCAAGCTTATGGACATAATCAGCTCAGTTTATGCAAAAAGTAGCGCTGAGTGGGTTTATTCATCACCATTTTGCTTAAGCCCTCTTAATCGATCGCGATATTTATCACGCGCCAAGGCCTGCATATCCGTGACTTTATCGCTTTCATCGACAATTTCACGACCAAGCAGGGTTTCAATCGCGTCTTCTAATGTAACGATGCCTGAAGTTTGACCATATTCATCTTCAACTGAATACATATGTGCATGATTTTTAATAAACAGATCTAGTAGCTGCTGAACAGGCAGTTTTTCAGAAACCGACGTTAATATCGTAGAAAAATTGCTGATGGGCTCATCACCGTGGCCATTACGTTCAGCTTCATATAAATGACCTTTGATCACTTTGCCGGTAATATCATCAATACTTATTCCGTAGACTGGTATGCGAGTAAATTGATGGGTCTGCGGATGATTTAGTGCATCAGTTACGGTGATATCTTGATGTAACATGTGCACCACGGTGCGAGGAGTAAATACGTCTGCCGTACGCAATTCTCGTAAATTCAGTATATTGGCTAAGTATTCATTTTCTTGCGAGAACAGACTGCCATCTTTGTGACCTAAAGACGCTAACGCTATAATTTCTTCTCGTGTAATTTCATTTTCTTTACCTTGCTTGAACGAACGAGTTAAGCGAGTTGATAACCACACTAAAGGGTAAACAATCTTTACCAACCAGGCAATGACGTAAGCGCAAGGTATTGCTAGGGCACGCCAAAATGTTGCCCCTAAGGTTTTGGGAATGATTTCTGAAAAATACAAAATAACCAGTGTTAGCAAAACGGCGATTAACGTTTCCCACTTTTCGCCAAATATACCAATAGCCTGAGCACCAACCCCAGCGGCTCCCATGGTATGAGCAAACGTATTAAGAATTAATATACTGGATAGGGATTCTTCTAAACGCATTTTTACTTTTGCTAAAACTGCGCCAGATTTTGGTTTTTTAGTTTGTATTTGCTCAACAAAACTAGGTGTTATCGATAATAACACCGCTTCCAGTACTGAACACACAAATGACAAACCTATGGCAATTGCCAAATAAATAAAAAGTAAAGTCACTAACTCATTCCATATCAATAATTCAAAACAAGAGCACGAATTTTTTCGTTAATAAATATCATATCACAATGTAGCTAAAGAGCTTGATTAAGTACTGAGGTTGTTGCTTTTTTTCAAGTAATTATCAATAGTTTCCAATAATGCTGTGAGCTGATAATGTCTGTTACAGGTTTATTAAGCTCATGAATATGCATAAGGTGTTGCTATGACCACCAATAAAATAATTATCTTACTCTCGGTTTTAATTGGTTTAATTTTTCCCACTGCTGCGGCTGAGCCTACGCCAACAGGTAAAGCCATTATCAGCGCTTACGAGTTTCAGCACACATCAGCAATATTCGCGGAAAATCGACGTTATATGGTCTCCCTACCTGAGCGCTATTTAATGACTCAGCGACAATACCCAAGCCTTTTTGTTATTGATGCTGACTTTCAATTTCAACATGTTGCTGCCGTGGTGAAAAACCTCAGCAGAATAGGCAAAACACGCCATTTAGTGCCTTTTTTGCCCTGAGCGCAAGTGCATGGTTTGACAATCACAGTTTGGCAAAAAAACTCACGCCATTGCTTCAAGAAAATAAATTAACTGCCCCCGTTTTTATCTCACTTGCCAATGAACAAGACATGGGCGTTGAGGAACTTATCAAGGCATTTGAAAGCTCAGCGCCTAAATCATTAAACTGGCAGTACCAGCACTATCCTAATGAAAATCATTTTAGCACCGCGCTGCCCGCACTTTATGACGGTTTACAGTTTTTAGCGCCTAACTACGCGGTTGACGGCAGCGAAATGGTCACACTTGGTGATTACCAACAAGTATTAGCACACTTTAAAGTTCAACAAAAACAATGGGCTGGATTTCAACTGGCTAATGGCTTTAATAAAAAGAAAAATCATTCTAAAGCATTTAAACTCTTAAACTCGGTAAAAGCTAAAGGTGAAAGTTTTCCTGGTTGGCATAAACAAATGAGTATTTATTACACCGGCATTGAGAAACCGGCATTAGCAAAGAAACATCAAGAGATTGCTTTGAAACTGGCTAAACAATATCAATTTTAAAGTTGGGAAGTGTGGGAGTTGATGTGACACCCCCCCCTTTTTGAGTAAATCAAGCAACGGCTGAGCTCTCTTTGAACAGGTACTTTACATCGTCATAAACCCTACACTAGATCACTGAGCCTAGTGCTACGCGTAATCAAAAATATTATCCCAATGACTATCTAGTATTTTTTTCGCATCAGCTAAAGCAACGCTATGATAAACATCTGCTTTTAATTCAACTAGCTGCATACGCTCGAGCTTACCCAAGGCATCGGCTATTTCAAAATCGACTGCACATTGATACTTTTCTTTAAACCAACACTCTATTTTTTCGTCTAGAGCCTGTGCAGTTAAACCGGCAGGGTCATTCAGTAAAAAACTATAGGCTAATATCACCTCTTTAAAGTCTTCTTCTTCCGCGGCATCAATAAGGGTATGAAAAACACCCGCATTATTATCAAGGTTTTTAAAATATAGGTTGTCAGATAACGCTTTCATAAATTTAATTTTCCTATTTTTAAATTTACTCCATTCTTTAAAAATAAAGCCAGCAAACACCCCAATTCCTATAGCAAAAGAAATAAAGTGTTGTTGGGTCATTTCAACCGCATCAGTGCGCCAACCAAACCAAAACGCCATTAATGCCGCTAATAATAGAATTGATGCACCGAGTTTAGTCACCAACACCACAGCCCCACCTACCACAGCTGAGGCACCGATAAAGGCCTTATCAATGGGGCGCATACGTACTTCACTGTTAGGAAATAACATTTCTAAATCAGCTTTAGGCACGTTTTGGAACAGTTTGACTATGGTTGAACCGGGCTCGAAGCCGAACAATGTTTTTCGTTTTGCGTCAAAATGCGCTTGGCCTTTGAAAGTAATAAATACCGCCACGCGATCGTAATTAGTAAAATGAAGCGTCTGCTTACGAAGGCCAAAGCACGAAGTCAACGTTTCTGTTAATTGCGACTCACCACGACGATAAAAAACCACTTGTTCAAAATCATCAAACTCTACTTCTAGCCGCACTTTAAATAACGACTCTTCAGTTAATGCATCTTGAAGGTCTTGCTCGGTAATTTTTTCAAAGTTCGCAGCATTTAACACTTTAGCAAAATTTTCAGCAAAGCTAGCTTGGCATTGCGCTTTTTGCTCAGGCGTATAAGGCGCTAGTGGAATCGTATCAGCGTTCGGGTCAAAAGGTGCATAATCGTTTTTTAATAACTCCAGCGTCTGATGATATTCAACATGTAAAGAGTTCGACAATAAATCACAAAACTGTCGAAACGATAATGCACAGTCATCGAGCTTAAGTTCTTGCAGGCACATTTCCACAATGTCTTGCTTTCTATAAGGGATAAACCGATCAGCGGCCATAGTACAAAGTCATTGATGCTAGATAGTTAAAGTGTAAGGCAAGTAACTCGCTATTGAAATGTGAAATTTACATGTTTGATGCAGATTAACCGCTACTTATTTAACGTTATTGGCAAAATTCGCCAGTCGATATTAGATTAGCTGTATTACTTAATATTATTTTATATAACTTCTTGTAATAAAAACCTCAATCATTAAAATAGCATTTTTTAAAAAATCATCAAAGGAACAAAAGATGAGTTCAATAAAAAAATTGCTATCGACAGCTGCATTTATCATGGTTTTAACTGGTTGTGGTGCAACTATCGTAGCAGGTACACCACCCAAATTAACCAATGGTGAACAAAAACGTCCTGACGTTTCCGCAGAATACGTCGAAGAAGGCGCATGGTTTAACAACAAAAAAAATGAAAAACTAAGTTACCCAGAATTTGCCGATAAGCAATGTCAAGATCGTGGCTTTACTAGATATAAGGCTTATGAAGGCGGTTACGCTACTAGAAGTTCTGTTATGGGTATGCCTAGTGGCGATACGACAAGAACTTTCGATATTTGGTGCGAATAATTTTTAAACACTGTACTTAAAGCCCCGATTATTTTGGGGCTTTTTTGACATTGGGTGTTTTCCTGATATTTAACCTGCATAAGGCACACTAACAAGGTACTGCCTTTTCAAGTCAAAGCTATTTTATTATCGTTTTTATTTTTCAATCTTTTCTATACCTTCATTATGCTATTTTCATAGTGTGTCCGAATTAATTATTAACTTTTCACTCATTTAATTAGCACAAGCTATAAAACTAGCTTTCATTCCTAATCTGCTGCTATAAATATGTAATTAATAGCTATATAACCTTTAGAGGCGCTTATGTCAGAATATAGAAAATCTCCAGATGCTATTGCTGCGTTAACTCCTGAGCAATATCGTGTTACCCAAGAAAGCGGCACCGAGCGCCCATGGACGGGGGAGCTATTAGACAATAATTCGCCGGGTATATATGTTGATGTGGTTTCAGGTGAGCCTTTATTTGCCTCAAGTGATAAGTTTGACGCTGGCTGTGGGTGGCCTAGTTTCAGTAAGCCGATTGAAGCCGTTAACGTTCAGGAATTAACCGATGACACTCATGGCATGGTGCGTACAGAAGTCCGGTCTACTCATGGCGATAGTCACTTAGGTCATGTATTTACCGACGGTCCTGTAGCACAAGGCGGCTTAAGGTATTGTATTAACTCTGCTTCATTGAAGTTTATCCATCGCGACGATATGGCAGTTGAAGGTTATCAAGACTATTTAGCACAAGTAGAAGGATGAAATATGACCATAGAACGAGCCGTCTTAGCGGGTGGTTGCTTTTGGGGTATGCAAGACTTAATTCGACAATTGCCCGGCATCACCAAAACTATTGCCGGTTATACAGGCGGCGATATCAAAAATGCTAGCGCCCAAAACTACGGAAACCATGCCGAAGGTATTGAAATATATTTTGATAATACTGTGATCGGGTATCGAAAAATTTTAGAATTTTTTTTTCAAATACATGATCCAACTACAGAAAATAGACAAGGCAATGACCGAGGCAGTCAGTATCGCTCGGCAATTTACTACACCAGCGCAGAACAAAAAGCCATGGCTGAAAAAACCATTAATGATGTCAATGCTTCTGGTTTATGGCCCGGAAAAGTGGTGACTGAAGTGGCACCTGTGGGAGATTTTTGGCAAGCCGAACTAGAACACCAAGATTACTTGCAGCGTTTTCCCAACGGCTACACTTGCCATTTTCCAAGAGCAGACTGGGTATTACCGGAGCAATAAAGTAAATAATAACTATAAAAACGCCCCGAATAACCGAGGCGTTTTAAGGTTAACAACTAGCGTTAAAGCTACTCTTCAATGAGTGGTTCTTCACTTAACGGCTCAATATTTTCATCTTGAAACCAGTTACAAATTACGCTATCAGCTTGTTCCGAACCGGTGCGTTTTAGTGACGAAAACGCCTGTACTTTAATATCTGCATTTAGTTGCGCTAGTTGCTTTTTAACGACAAGCACCTGTGAACTGACTTTACCTTGAGACAGTTTATCGCTTTTCGTTAATAACGCTAACACCGGCAAATCACCTTCTGCAGCCCATTGAATGAGGTCCATATCGAGATCTTTTAATGGATGTCTAATATCCATCAATATGACTAAACCTTTCAGGCATTGACGCTTTTCTAAATATTCACCTAAAGCTTTTTGCCACTTTTTCTTCATTTCCATTGGCACTTTGGCAAAGCCGTAACCTGGTAAATCGACCAAGCGTTTATTTTCGGCAATTTCGAATATATTAATTAACTGAGTTCGACCCGGAGTTTTACTGGTACGAGCAAGGCTTCTTTGATTAGTTAAGGTGTTTAACGCACTGGACTTACCTGCGTTAGAGCGACCGGCAAATGCTACTTCAATACCACTATCTGCGGGTAAACGACGGATATCGGGTGCGCTAATAGTGAAAGTCGCTTTGCTAAGATGAATGGCTGTAGATGACAAGATTTAGATCCAACAATATAAATTAAAACTACATTATATCGTTTTTTCACCTGAAAGATGCAATTGTATTAGAATTTAGGCAATTTTTTTCGCTAAAACGCCCTCTAAAGCCAGTTAATGGTGTATGATGTCGGCAATTTTTTCGGCTTATTGAATGTATTCAATAAAAATCACAAAAGCATGTTGAGAGTTTTGTTATGAAACATATTTTAACTTCACTAATTTTGACACTATTAAGTATTAATATTGCTGTGGCTGCATCGGGCGATGTAGAAGCGGGTAAAGCCAAGGCGGCTACTTGTGCGGCGTGTCATGGAGCAAATGGCATTGGCACTAGCGATACCTTTCCTAACTTAGCAGGTCAACATTCTGACTACATCGTTAAACAGCTAAAAGCATTCAAAACCGGAGACCGTAAAGACCCTTTAATGGGCCCAATGGCTGCCCCATTATCTGAACAAGATATGGCTGATCTTGCTGCCTACTTTGCAAGCTTACCGCGTGATGGTGCAAGCCAAGATGCCGGTTCTACAGGTGCAACGGCCACTACAAGTAGCGCAACTGTTGCTTATGTACCTGATCCTGCTGCCGGTAAAAGCTTATATGAGCTAGGTGACCCATCTCGTAATATTGCTGCATGTATTGGTTGTCACGGTAGTGAAGGTAACAGCGAAGTATTAATTTACCCTAATTTAGCCAACCAACACCCTGAATACATAGCGAAGCAATTACATAACTTTAAAAACAAAGATCGTGATAACTATGCCATGAACCAATTTGCTGGCAGCATGACAGAAGACGATATTGCTGACATGGCAGCTTACTTTGCCGACCCTGACGCTGTTGCTAACGTGGTTCCACGCAGAGTAATGCCTGCAGCGCCGATAACCGCCGAAGTTATCGCTGGTAAAGCAAAAGCGGCTACCTGTGCTGCTTGTCACGGCGCTGATGGTAATAGCCCCGTTGCAATTTACCCTAAGCTTGCTGGCCAAAGTGCAGAATACCTCGTAAAACAGTTACAAGAATTTAAAACAGGTACGCGTAAAGATCCTGTGATGGGTCCAATGGCTGCAGCACTAAGCGAACAAGACATGATAGAAATTGCTAGCTATTTTGCCGCGCAAAAAGTTGCAGTTGCTGATTTGCCTGGCTCTGATATTGGCAAAAAACTTTATTTTGGTGGTAACGTTAAACGTAAAATTACTGCGTGTGTAGCGTGTCACGGTGTTTACGGTAAAGGCATGAATAAAGCAGGCTTCCCAACGATTGCCGGCCAAAATGAAGCTTACTTAAAAGCTCAATTAATGAAATTCAAACAAGGTCAGCGTAATAACGACTACAACACTATGATGCAAAGTGTTGCGTCAAAATTATCAGTTAATGACATTGAAGAATTAGCGAAATATATGGCGTCTATGAAGTAATTTTAGCGATAAAATGACTGAGTAAAACAACAATATTTAAGCAGCGTATGTCGCTGCTTTTTTATATTCGCATGATAATGCTAGCAAAGATTTTTTCACGTCAATATTTCACATTCATTAAATTCGTGTAGAATGCCAAAGCAATATATATAGCAAACAGTTTATCGTATCTTTTTGCATCAATGACAAGCAGAGACTAAGCCAATGAAAAAATTTATCATTACTATTTTATTAGGATTAAGCGCAGTTGCTACTGCCAATGCGGCTGAAGGCAATGCCGAAGCTGGTAAAGGAAAATCAGCTATGTGTGCTGCATGTCATGGCGCTGACGGTAATAGCCTTGTGCCTATGTATCCTAAATTAGCGGGACAAAGTGCAAGTTACTTAGTTAAACAACTAGCTGAATTTAAACTCGGCATGACATCTGGCGGTAAATCAGGCCGTGTAGATCCCGTTATGGGCGGCATGGCGATGGCACTTAGCGAACAAGATATGGCAGATGTCGCGGCATTTTATGCCAGTCAAACATTAACTGCCGGAAACGGTAGCGAAAATGCACTAGGTAAAAAACTCTACTTAGGTGGTAATGCCGAAATGGAAGTTACTGCCTGTGTTGCGTGTCATGGTATCAATGGTAAAGGCATGGCAAGTGCGGGTTTCCCTGCCCTTGCTAGCCAAAATGCTGAATATTTAAAAATTCAGTTAGAAAAATTCCGTAATGGTTCACGCAATAACGACCTTAACGGCATGATGAGAGGCGTCGCTGCGAACTTAACTGACGAAGAAATTACCGCACTATCTCAATATATGTCATCACTAAAATAATCAGTTAAGTTATTTACTTAACTGAGCATAATTGTCATAACAAGCAGCGTTAATCGCTGCTTTTTTTTACCTCATGAATATGAAATATAGCTTTGTTTTAGCAATGCAGTACTGGTTACTAACCAAATCAGTAATTCACTATGCTGACTACACTGTAATCTCTATAAAACTTAACCTTCTCTTGTAATACTGAACCGACACTTGCATTTCAATCTTTGAATACTGCATTAAAAACAACCAAGTGCAATATCGATGGGGCAACACTATTGATGGGTTTAATATGCCTGTACGGGTATTGGTTGAAGCTAAATCATTATGGTTATCGCCATCTAATGACTGACAAAAACCAGCTTAAATACCGATTCTGACAACATTACGCTTTATGCCAATTTCTATATCGGCACACTCAACTTGCTTGGCGATTAAACTTACCTGCTAGCTAACCAATGAGATAATGCCAACATGAACCTAGCTAGTTATTTTATGCTTTGAGCTAATAGCCTGAGCTAAATAAACCTTAAGTAGTATATTTTATCGGGAACTTAAAAACTGACCGTTCATCCTGAACATAAAAGGGAAGCGATAATGCCTCCCTTTGAATTATATACGGCCTTATTTAATCATTAAAATGCGTATTTAACACCAACGGTAAAAACATCAGTTCCGTCATAAGTTTCGTAAGAAGCTTCAACGCTCACTTTATCGTTGAATTTTTTACCAAAACCGGCACCAAAACCTAATTCCCACTCATCTTCACTGATTGAGTCATTTAAATAGCTTACTTTAACGTCTAAGTTTGCATATGAAGGCATAACGTAAGCGTAAAAACCGCTATCATGGTTATATTGTCCACGAACTGAAAGCGCAATAAAGCGATCTACTTCTACTTTAACATTCATCAACTCTGGAATAGAATATTCGTCGTCTGCTAAATTAACTTCATCATCAGAGATACCAGTACCTAAGCGAAACTCTGGCATGAAGGAAAATTTGCTACCTTCTGCAGCAAATTCATAGGCAACAGCACCGTAAACCATTCCTAAAGAAAGATCGTCGTCAGATAAGTTTGCATAACCTGCGCCAGCAGACCAATTGGCAGATGCTGTTAAAGGTAAAGTTAGTAGCGAAAGGGCAATTAGAGATTTTTTAAACATGTTAATATCCTGTTATTATGTTTTAGAAGTCAATAAGACGGCGCGCATGCTAACAATACACCTTTTTAAAAACAACGATGTTATTACTACAAAGTCTAAAAATTCGTAACAAATTATGTATTTATAGACAAATATGCCATGGAATATAATGATTTCCCAAATACCTTGTTTTTTTTACGCTATTATCAAACTCTTTTAATATCCAGCATAACTCGAGATTCTGCACATGATAGAAATCATACCACCAAGCCAATTTAAAACCGTGCCATGGAAAAATGGTAAAGGTGAGACGGTCGAAATGGCCATCAATCCTGGCGGCACATTAGAGCATTTTGATTGGCGCTTAAGTATGGCCAGTGTTATCGAAGATGGCGTATTTTCTAATTTCAGCGGTTATCGCCGCAACTTAATTCTAATTGCCGGCGATAGTATCAATCTCCAACACAATGACTGTAAAATTGACCGATTGGCTCAGTTACTCGATATCGCTACTTTTAACGGCGGCGATAAAACGGTTGGTAACTTGCCGGCTGGTGAGATCACTGACTTCAATGTTATCGTCCGCAGCTCTCGCTATAAAACCCAAGTTAATTGCCAACGAAAAACCACTACTATCAACTTAGCAAAAAGTGAACTGTGCTTTCTTTATAGTTTATTTAATCGTGCTGAATTAACGATTCACAACCCTGAAAGCAACACAAAGACAGTGACAATATTACCCGCGGGCCATTTAGCAAAAATCTCGGAACTAGCAAATAACTCTGCAACGCTAAATGGCGATCACCTTATTATTGTCTATTTAACTGCTGCTAAAGCTTAGCTAACTAATCATGTGAGATAATTGATGGCGTTTTACCGTGATTAGTCGCTATAAATCTGCTTTTCAACTTTTAACCATGATTTTTTCTTCACTCTCACGTAGTCTCAACCAACAAAATACAAATTAAGGACATTGTCATGACCATACGACATTTTATATCCCTTTCTTGCCTACTGTTACTTTTATCACCGTGGGCAAATGCAGAGAATGAACGCAAAATTGCGATTGATGAAAGTACCACCAGTAGCCATAGCACTAAAGTTAAGGGCAAGTCTTTTGACTATACCGCAACAACAGGTACCCAACCCGTTTGGGATGAAGAAGGTAATCCTATTGCCAGCCTCTTTTATACTTATTATCAACGCTCAAAAATCAAAAACAAGGCTGCTCGACCATTACTGATATCATTTAATGGTGGTCCAGGCTCGGCGTCAGTTTGGATGCATGTTGCTTATACCGGCCCTAAAGTACTCAATGTCGACAGTGAAGGTTTCCCACTACAACCCTATGGTGTCAAAACTAACGAATTTTCTATTTTAGATACCGCGGATATTGTCTTTGTTAATCCAGTGAACACTGGTTATTCACGCATCTTACCCGACAAAGACGGTAAAATGCCGTCAAAAGAACAGCAAAAAAAGCGGTTCTTTGGTGTTAACGCCGATGTTAAATACTTAGCCGACTGGATCAATACTTTCGTTACTCGCAATAACCGTTGGCAATCACCGAAGTATTTAATCGGAGAGAGTTACGGCACGACAAGGGTTTCAGGCTTAGCATTAGAACTACAAGCGCGCCAGTGGATGTACCTAAACGGCGTTATTCTAGTGTCACCCACTGATATTGGCATTAAACGTGACGGTCCAGTAAAAGCGGCAAACCGTTTACCTTATTTCGCTGCTACAGCTTGGTATCACAAAGCTCTGGCCAGTGATCTACAAAATCGTGATTTATTGGAAATTTTACCGGAGATTGAACAGTTCACTATTGAGCAATACCTGCCAGCCTTAGCTAAAGGTGGTTTTATTAGCAAAGATGAGAAACAACGCATCGCTGAGCAAGTCGCTCGTTATTCCGGCTTATCCATTCAAGAAGTGTTACGTAATAATTTAGATATTGAAGCATCGTACTTTTGGAAAGAAATCCTTCGCAACCGCGAACAAACTGTCGGCCGTTTAGATTCGCGCTATTTAGGTATTGATGAAAAAGTCTCGGGCAGCCGACCAGATTACAACGCTGAACTCACTTCTTGGTTACATAGCTTTACGCCAGCAATTAATTATTACTTACGTGAAGAGCTCAATTATAAAACCGACATTAAATATAATATGTTTGGTAATGTTCACCCTTGGGACAGAAGCAACAATAAAACCGGTGAAAACTTACGTTTAGCCATGGCTCAAAACCCTTATTTAAACGTGATGATTCAATCAGGTTACTATGATGGCGCTACCAATTATTTTGATGCTAAATATACCCTTTGGCAACTTGACCCGAGTGGCAAAATGCAAGACCGATTATCGTTTAAAGGCTATGAAAGTGGCCATATGATGTATCTACGTTATCAAGATCTAGAGGCCTCTAATCAAGACCTTCGCACTTTTATGCAAGCAACTTTGCCTAATAAAACCACACCAGCTAAATACCATAGCAAACATTAATTAGCCTGATACTTGTTTGATCAAAAAGGCCACCGTATGGTGGCCTCTGCGTTTTAGCTTATATTTCGTAATTAACCACTGGGTAACCCAAGGCCTGTAATTGCGGCTTTAAGGTTTTTGCATCCCCGACAACCACAATTATCATGTCACTTAAATCTAAGTGCCTCTTCGCTAAGGCATTAATTTCTTCTTTGCTAATATTGGCGACGATGCTATTGCGTTCTTTGACAAAATCAGCACTCAGGTCATGCTCCAATATTTGCGCTAAAAAGCCTAATTTACGATCCGGTGTTTCATACTTTAACGCATCTTTTTGGTTGATGGCATTGCGCATAAACGCTAACTCTTGGTCGCTAATGCCTTGCTCAGCATAACGCTTAATTTCGTTCACCATCTCAACAATTGACTTGTCGGTTACGTCTGCACGAACTTCTGCGCTCGCGGTATAAGTGCCGGAGTATTTATCTCCATAAAAATAAGAACTAGCACCATAGGTATAGCCTTTATCTTCACGTAAATTTAAATTAATACGACTATTAAATGCCCCACCTAGTGGAAAATTCATTAAATAAGCACGGTAGTACTCACCGGTTATATCCTGAGTTAGCGAGCGCTTGCCAATACGGATAGCAGACTGAGCAGCATTATCTTTATTGACTAAATAAATGACGCCGGTTTTAGCATTCGACGGTGGTAACGTTAACGACAATTTCTCGCCTGCGCCCGTCATGGCGTTAAATATCGCCAACGACTGTAACACACGACTTTGTTCTAGATCTGAAACCACAATCATTTGACTATCTTTTGGTTTAACTTGCTGCTGATAAAGTGCTTTAACATCGGCTAATAGAATATTGGCTAATGACGTTTCCGAGCCAGAACTCGGCGTTGCGGCAATATTATCGGCATGCAGTAATTGACGATACGCATTCGACGCTAAATAGCCGGCATTCTTTTTACCATTAATAGCCCCTTGGATTGCGTTGTTTTTATTGCGATCAAATTCACTGGCTAAAAACGCCGGCGCGGTTAATTTCTCATAAACTAAGGCCAGTGTCGGGTCTAAATTTTTCGTCAGCGCGTTTATATTGATCGATAAGTACTGATTACCGGCAGATATATTGACTGATGAGCCTAATTTCTGCAGCGCTTTACTCATTTCCTCAGCACTGCGCTTAGTGGTCGACTCATTGAGCATTGCGGCTAATAATGCCGCGGTACCAGCCTTATCTTTGTTCTCGTAGTAATGACCCGCTGGTATTTTTATCAACATCGACGTGGTTGGCGTTTCCGTGCTTTGTGTCGCGAGTATTTTCATACCATTGGCAAAAGTTTCTTGCCACATTTTCGGCACTTCAACTGCTTTATTAGGCCCTACTGTTGGCATAACGCTACGATCAAAATTATCTACCGCTTTACGTATTTTTAAATCCGTATCAGAGGTTTTAGCCAGTTCTGGTATCACACGCTTGGGTGGCGTGAAATTATCTTTTGCGGCAACAAGCTGTTGCTGCCCTTTCGGCACTATGCTCATAATCACGCCATGTTTATCTTTTATATATTTATCATAAACACGCATAACATCCGCTTTGGTCACATTGGCATAACGAGCAATATCTTGTTCAATATAGTTGGGATTGCCTTTAAAGGTTTCGTTCGCCGCTAATTGACTCACTTTTCCGGCAACACTTTGCAGACCAAAAACAAAACTGGCTTCCATTTCTGCTTTCGCTTTAATTAAATCATCGTCTTCGACACCGCGCGCTTCAAATTCTAGCAAGCTATCACGAATAACGGCTTCCATATCCGCTAAAGTTTTCCCCGATGCGGGATGAGGGAGTGCTAATAAATTAAAAGTACAAGCGAGTTCAGCACATGGATGGCTTACCGAGGCTTGCACCGCCAATTGATTTTTCACCAAGTTTTTATAAAGTAACGAGGTTTTACCGCCGCCTAAAATAGTTGCAAGTAAATCCAATGCCGCTTCGTCTTCATGCCTGATACTCACCGTTGGGTACGACATATACACTAACGGTAAGTGCACATTATCTTCCATGGAAATATAGCGATCAGCCTCGATAGTAAAACTGGGCTTTTTCGGCATGGCGACTTCGGGTCCGCGAGGAATAGTGGCAAAATATTTATTAACCATCGCCAAGGTGTGCTCAACATCAATATCCCCCCCTATGGTTAACGTGGCGTTGTTCGGACCATACCAACGTAAGAAAAAGGCTTTTAAGTCATTCACATTTACGCGATTAAGATCTTCAATATAACCGATAGTTTGCCAAGAATAAGGGTGTCCAACAGGGTACATGGCTTCTGCTACGCGTTCTCGCAATAAACCATAAGGACGATTTTCGTAACTCTGTCCTCGCTCATTTTTTACCGTTTCACGTTGTATTTCAAACTTCTCTTGAGTGACCGCATCGACTAAAAAGCCCATTCGGTCGGCTTCAAGCCATAACATTTTCTCCAGTTGATTCGCGGGCACGGTTTGATAGTAATTAGTGCGATCACTGTTGGTAGTACCATTTAAAGTGCCACCTGATTCTGTGACAATTTTGAAATGCTCTTCATCAGCTACATGCTCGGAGCCCTGAAACATCATATGTTCGAAGAAATGTGCAAAACCTGACTTACCAAGCTCCTCTCGGCCAGAGCCAACATGGTAGGTGATATCAACGTGCACTAAGGGATCTGATTTATCTTGGTGCAGTACCAAGGTTAAACCATTATCAAGGACATATTTTTGATAAGGAATAACGGTTTTACCCGCCTGTTCATCCACGCGCTCAACAAATGTGATTCCTGGCGCTGTTGCCACTGAAACCGTGCTTTCAGACGTTTGGGTATTTTCACAAGCCGCTAAGCAAGTCAATAACACCGGCAGTATCCATTTATTCAAAATCTTCCCCTCTTATTTAACAATGATTATCTATAAGCTGACGTAATACTAACGAAATACAACATATTAGCAAAGATATTGCGCGGTTAACTAACGCGATAATAATAACTCAACCCAAGGTACAATCTTGCCAAGTAGTGACTAAACGCTTGCTGTCAGATTTTGCCTTATTCTATTTGCCTCACTAGTGCCCTTGCGAACAAAGAAAAATTGGCAAAATAAAGCTGCTAAAACAACTACTTTATCTATGCTGATTGAATTTTTAACGGGTGGGCACTAAGCATAATCAGCTTATCGCCTTCATTTGGCTAAAATGAGCACTGTTGGTTTCAGCATTTCAAACGGTCAATAAGTTAAACTGAGAGCCGATAGTGAAAAACCAGACGTTTTTGTAATATAATTACAAAATTTTAACTTTGACCGTCAATCTATTTTAATCACAACAAGAACAGTCAAGCTTAATTTTAGTCAAAAAAAAGGACCGACAACTAAGTTATCGGTCCATAGCTATGAGGAGAGCTAAAAAATACAAATTATTACAACAAGGTTCGCGTTAGGAACAAAGCCATTATAGAGTAACAACTCTAAGCTTGTAAAGTACATTATGTAATTAATTTACATTTTTTTGTTTTTTTATCACATATTATTGTGAATAGATTAAAAATCTCCTTGTTAGAGACTTCACAATCAGCACACTGAATAACCTTATCTCGACACGCATCGAGAAATGCTTGCACAGTTTCCTTAATGCGCTTGCTCCCAATTATCACCAATACCCGCTTCAGCAATTAAAGGAACGCTCATGGTGATCGCATTATTCATAATATCCACCAAGGCCGCTGTGGTTTCTTCGACGATATCTTTATGAATTTCAAAGATTAATTCATCATGCACTTGCATGGTCATCTTGATTCTA
>JBFJQB010000012.1:0-33982 GCA_041616855.1 Cognaticolwellia sp.
TAATGAGACTGGTTTTACCGTGCATGACTTTATTCGCTTTAATGACTTTCGCGCCAAAATGCTGAGCAATGCATTGATGGCCAAGGCAAACTCCTAGTATTGGAATGCGGCCTTGAAACTTGGCAATAATAGCCAGTGATAAACCTGCTGCGTCTGGATCGCATGGACCTGGTGAGATGACAATATATTGCGGGGCTAATATTTCGATGGCCTCTAAGCTAATTTCATCGTTTCTGCAGACCTTAACTTCTTGTCCCAGCGCCTGAAAATAATGCACTAGGTTAAAAGTAAAAGAGTCATAGTTGTCGATCATTAATAACAAAGCAACACCTGCATAAAGTTCAAATCATAAAGCGGGCGCCATTCTAAGCTTTTATCTTTAGCCATTCTACCCTTAGATAATGAATCTAGGCATTTGCGGGTAATGAAGTTAATTTTTTTTGTACGAATGAACCGATATACAGTGTTAGCGTGAGTAGCAGTTGTTGACTCAGAGCATCAGCAAAACTTTTGGTAAAAGGCCTGTAATTGTTGTTGGGCTTTTTGCTGGCTCACTAAAGTGAAGTTAACTTTTTCGCCGGGGCGCATTTGACTCAAACGAAATAAGTCAGTTTGCATTACTGTACCAAGCACGGGATACCCGCCCATCGTTTGTCGCTCTTTCATTAAAATTATCGGTTGCTCATTAGCTGGAAACTGTACCATGCCGTAAGTCACCGGTTTGGATAACAAACATTGCTTGCGTAATGATTCAGACAGTATTTTTTTGTTAGAGCATGACTTTGTTGAATGTTTAGCGTTAAGGCGATAACCCATTCGATTGCTCTCAGGTGATATAACATAGTCAGTTGCGAAAAAGCTTTGTTGTTGGCTGGAACTCATTTGTAAAAATAATCGACTCGCTATCAATCGTAAGGTCAGCTTTTCTTTGGCATAGAATAACTTTGCTTGTGCTGAACTATGGGGGCGTTGGTTCATTGGTTGCGAACTATTTTTCGAACAAACGTTCGAGTGCGCTGAAAAATACAGTTTACTGCCCGTCGTTAATCTTTCACCCGTAAAACCTAAGCTCATTTCATTTTTTGTTTGCGCAAAACTGCCTAACCAAGGTTGTTGTGCTAATTGGCAAGTAATGCCGCCCAGCACCGCCAAATAACTATGTAACTCGCGCTTTGGCATGGCAAAGTCAATGATATCGTTGGCGTGTATTTGGTGACATTGCCAATTTTTTACCGCGATATCGTTAATTTTAACTTCGCAGTCAGCACCTGTGATGGCGATAGTGCAGGCTGCTTGGGCTTTGAAACTTATTTGCCCAAGGGTTATTTCGATTGCCGCACATTGGCCTTGCATATCGCCCACTTGCTCAAGATTATAATAATGGGCAATTAATTTATTAGCACTGAGAAAAGCGAATTCGTCGGCGGCGCCACTAGCACTAAAACCTAAGTGTTGAGCATTGAGGCGGCCAAGGTCTTGAATGCTGGCTTGGCCATTGCTGTTGATAATTTCAAGGTAACCTGTATTCATCCTTGCAGATCTCGTTGCCGTTGGGTAAATTCAGCTTTTGAAATCGGATAAAATTGAACATTTGCTCCGACCTTGATGGTGGCGGTGAATTGGCCATTTTTGCTTTCAAACATCGGCAGTGGTGTTTGTCCGATAATATGCCAACCGCCTGGACTCTCTATGGGATAAATCGCACTTTGTTGCTCGGCGATGGCAACTCCACCTTTCGGCACTTTTACCCGCGGTGAAGACTTTCGCGGCAACTGTAGGCTTTTGGGTACACTGGCTAGGTAACAAAAACCCGGCGTAAAACCTAAGGCAAAACCTCGGTAAATACCGGCACTGTGTTGCTGGATAACCTCGTCAATGGAGAGTTTGCAGCGCTTGGCTACTTCGGCTAAGTCCCATTGTTGTTCAATGTCGTAGTAAACCGGTATTTTAATGCACTTAACAGGGGGCGTTTGGCTTTTTAGTGTATCGCTATGATTACTGGCTAATTGCTTAATCTGCTTAATTATTTTTGTGCTAGTGACCAGCTGATGAGCAAAATAAACCATTAAACAATGATAACTCGCCACCGTTTCTATTATTAACTCATGCAGCTGCTGTTCAAGCAGTGCTTGCAAGGAGATGATTTCTTGATGTTGTGATAGTGATATTTGCGCTTGCCAACTGAGCAATATGGCGTTTTCTGCGACCACATCGATAGTAAATGCCGTCTCACTAACAATGTTATCTCGACTACTGTTTATCATTTTCATCTTGGATATTATGGTTAATACATTCACGTAAGGCTTTAATCATGGCCAACGCATTTGGCGTGTCACCATGAACACATAAGGCATCAATGTGAAATTTTAAGGGGTGTTGATTGATGCTGAGCAAAGGCTGCTGATGAAGTAAGTCATGACAGCGCAGAACCACGTCTTGAGTATCAGTTAATAGCGCGCCGGTTTCACTGCGTGGTACTAATAAGCCGTTATCCAAATACGCGCGATCGGCGAAGGCTTCATAATAAAGCTCAATGTCATGCTTTTTCGCAATATCTTCAAAAGCTTGATTGTCAGCTAAAGCTTGAATCATCAATGTGAGTGGTTTTTTGCTAGTTCTGTTTAACTGGGCAATAGCTCGGCAAATGTTTTCAAATAAGTCTAGGTTTTTCATCATATCGTTGTATAACGCGCCATGTGGTTTAACATAATCCACTTGCGTATTTTCGACTGCACAAAGACCTTGCAAAGCGGCTATTTGATATTGCAGATTTGCTATCAACTCATCTGGCGATAAATGCATGGATTGTCGACCAAAATTTTCGGCATCAGGGTAGCTTGGGTGAGCGCCGATCATGACTTGATGCTGGCTCGCCAGTTTAATGGTTTTTTTGATGGTCAGGGGAGCTGAGCCATGAAAGCCACAAGCGATATTCGCCATATCAATCAATGGCATAATATCAGCATCGTTATTATTGATGAATTCACCAAGATCACAGTTTAACTTCATGGTGTACGCCTTTAATCGTCGTTTAGGTTGCGACGTTTACGTTCAGGGTGACTGATAATCACATCGGTTAGCGGTGTACAACTGCAACTCAAGATATAGCCTTGTTTTTGCTCTTCCTCGGATAGGCCATCTTGGCAATGTTGCTCGACTTCGCCTTGTTCTAATTTTACTTTACAACTGCCGCACATGCCCGCACGACAAGAGTAAGGCAGAATTAAACCTGCGTCTTCTCCTTGCTCTAATAAAGTATCACGATTATTGCCGGAAATGGTTTTATTAAAGCTACTAAAGGTCAACTTGGGTTTTGATGTTGGCAACGCGTCGACCTCGCTGTTGGCTTTGTTGACTTCAGGCAATGAGCTAATGAAAGCTTTTGGGTTAAATGTTGGCGGACTTTGAGTCTTTAACACCTCTACTGTGTCGCCCTGTTTAATTTGGCCTTGATTAAGAGCGACTAAATTTTGGCCAAATAAAATGTCACCATTAGCGACTTGGCGAAAGTTCTTTAGGGTTGTTAAAGGTTCTTGCTGCGGATGATTTTTAGCGTTGTCAGGGTTAACGGTGGTAAAAATACAACGAGAACACGGTTTAGTTATTTCAAATTCTACTGTACCAATGCGAATATGCTGCCAAGTATCTTCGGCAAAAGCAGCACAGTTGTTCACTACAATATTGGGCCGGAACTGCGCCATCGTTATGGTGGTGGAGTTGGCCTTATATTGGCTGTTTAAATTATCAAGTGATGCTTGTGAAATCAGTAATAGTGGGTAGCCATCGGCAAAACCAACTTGGCTGTCTTTGTTTTTAACCAAGCGCTGCGACTCTGTGCCGAAAAACAGTAATTGGCAAGGCTGTTGTAAATATCGGCTGAACCAGTGATTAATATTTTCTCCACATTGCTGAGCATTAATGGTGTCGTCCCAAACGCGAGCATCGATATAGCTTGGGCAAAGTTCACTATAATCAATAACTAAGAGAGGCATGTTTGGTGCTGTAACTATTAAGCCTGTGGCCGTTAAGCTTGCCTGTATTAAGCACAAACTTGGCTGCGTACGTGCAGTAATAAATTCACCGTTGAGGTTGGTGATAACAAAACGTCGATCAAATGCTAAGCCGAGCTCTTCTACCCAGCTAGTGGATAATTCGATGCCAGCGCTAGATTTTATCGGATAAACATGAATGCTTTGCAGAGTAGGCTGACTCATTAATTTCCTCAGTTATTGCGAATGCCGGTCGATGCCGCCGTAGTATTAATCACGTTGATAATGAGCAAAATGGCTTGATTTTGCAATATGTATTTTTGTTGGATTAAGGTATATTGAGGCCATTCTGATTTAAACTTTAGCTCAAATGGCGCTATGCCGGTGTAGAGCTAACACCATGAGTTTTTATGCATCTTCATATTTTAGGTATTTGTGGCACGTTTATGGGTGGTATTGCTGCTATTGCCAAGCAAATGGGTTTTCGCGTGTCAGGTTGCGACGCTAACGTTTATCCACCGATGAGTACGCAACTTGAACAATTAGGCATTGAATTAAAGCAAGGCTATTTAGTTGAACATTTAGCTGATGAGCCCGACTTAGTTATCGTTGGTAATGCTATGGCACGCGGTAATGTCATGGTGGAATATTTACTTGATAGAAAAATTGCTTATACCTCAGGTCCACAGTGGTTATTAGACAATGTCTTGAAAGAGCGTTGGGTACTGGCAGTGTCGGGTACCCATGGTAAAACCACCACCAGTTCAATGCTGACGTGGATATTACAATACGCTGGCATGGAGCCGGGCTTTTTAATCGGTGGCGTGCCGCAAAATTTTGACTGCTCGGCACGTTTAGGGAATGCGCCTTTTTTTGTTATTGAAGCCGATGAATACGATACGGCTTTTTTCGATAAACGCTCTAAGTTTGTTCATTATCGCCCGAATACGTTAGTGATCAATAATTTAGAATTTGATCATGCGGATATTTTTGATGACCTTAGCGATATTCAGCGCCAGTTTCATCACCTTATTCGTATGGTGCCGAGTAACGGGCTTATTTTATCACCAAAAAATGAACAGGCGATTAATCAAACGCTGAGCATGGGGTGTTGGACGCCGAACGAATATAGTGTCGACGACGAACATAAGCTTGCTGGTTGGCACGCGCAAAAATGCCTTGCTGATGGCGGTGAATTTATCGTTAGTTTTAAAGGTGAAATTCAAGGACGAGTAAAGTGGGCACTGATTGGTGACTTTAATATTGAGAACGGCTTAATGGCCATTGCCGCCGCGCGTCATGCGGGAGTGCCAACTTCAGTTGCAATCGAAGCATTAGCAACGTTTATTAATACCAAACGTCGATTAGAGCTCAAAGGTGAAGTGAATCAAGTCAGAGTTTTTGACGATTTTGCCCATCACCCAACCGCGATTGCTAAAACTTTAGCGGGAATGCGAGCCAATGTTGGTGATAAACGTGTGATTGCTATTTTAGAGCCAAGGTCAAACACCATGAAATCCGGCGTACATAAAGACACTTTGGCAAAGTCGCTTGCTGAAGCTGATATGGTGTTTGTCTATCAAGGTGAACAAGTTAAATGGTCGGTTGATGCCTTAATTGCCGACTGTGCTCAGCCATGCTTTGTCGGTCAAGATATTGAGCAGTTAGTGGTCGATATTAGCGCAAAAGTTCAAGCGGGTGATACGTTGGTGGTAATGAGCAACGGCGGTTTTGGCGGTATTCATGAAAAACTGCTGTCAGCACTTTCTGAGGTATAATAAGTTTACTAAAGCCAGTGAAAGCCAATTTTTGTTAATGAGTGAAGGTGAGTGTGTGCAAAATCAAGCAGTAAAAATGAATAACAGTGGTGAATTTGAGCAAAAAATAACCTTGGCGATCACGGGCGCTTCAGGCTCTGCTTACGCATTGCGGTTATTAGAGTGTTTAGTCGCGGCAAACTATCAAGTGTATTTATTATGCTCCAGTGCCGCACGGGTGGTATTTGACACTGAAGTGGGCTTAAAGCTACCAAGCTCTCCGGATGCTGCAAGTCAGTTTTTCACAGAAAAATTTAACGCTAAACCTGAGCAAATTATCGTCTTTGGAAAAGAGCAGTGGTTTTCTCCGGTTGCTTCAGGCTCTGCGGCGCCAAAAACCATGGTCGTTTGTCCTTGTTCAACGGGTACGCTCGCGGCAATTAGCCTAGGCATGAGTGATAACCTGATTGAACGTGCAGCAGATGTGGTCATTAAAGAGCGTGGGCAATTGATTTTAGTGCCGCGTGAAACACCGTTTTCAACCATACACTTACAAAATATGTTATCGCTGTCACAAATAGGTGTCACCATTATGCCGGCGGCACCTGGCTTTTATCATCAGCCTGAGTCGATTAATGACTTGATTGATTTTATGGTCGGGCGTTTGCTTGATCATTTAAATATCGCACAAACAATTATGCCGCGTTGGGGTTACCAAACCATGACACATGCGACCAAGAGCAGTCAGTAAAACCGCGATAAAAGTTGCAAGTGAAGCGGCTACATTAATTTAACTAATTTGAATAAGCTTTAGCAGGTTAATCTGCATTTGAAGCGGCTTTATTTTTTGCTTTAATGGCTTTAATATCGACGCCATCAAGCAGCAACATCACGTCTGCCAGTAAGCGTTTAAGTTCAGTGACTTCCGTGGGAATAGTTTTTTTGACTTTTTGCACGTAGGCAATGGCTTCGCGATTTTGAATAACTTCTAATAATGCTTTTAAGGAATCAGTATCGTCAACATCAATCGTTGGCAACTGTTTTTCACTTGCGGCATTGTAGAGTGAGTAAGTAGCAATTAAACTCGCTTGTGCTTCTTTTAATCTTTCCACAAATATCCATCCTCGTTTTTATTATCTGTCTAGTTACTACCATACTGAAAAATAAATAATTGTCTATTTTTTCTGCAGATTAGTTGCAAGGTACTGCTAGGTAAAATCTATAGCTAATTGGCACTGAACGGTAAATAACAGCTATTTGTCGCATAGTACTTAAATTTAAAATGCTGATGTGTTGTAGTAGGGGTAATAATAATAACTGTTTAGGTTTACTGTCATGTCTACATTTAAATCTCGAATTTCATCGTTAACGCTCAGTATTGCTCTCGTTTTAGGTACTAGCCAAGGCGTTTTAGCCGATGAAAATAATACTAAACAAGCCGAAGAGTCAACGGTTGAAAAGTGGTCGGTAAATAGTCCGCAAGGCGAATTCACCACGGCAAAAATTGACGTTCGCCAAGGTACTTGGATGAATGTGGATATTTCTCCAGACGGTAAAACCGTTGTTTTTGATTTATTAGGTGATATTTACACCTTGCCAATTGAAGGTGGTGAAGCAACCGCATTAATGACCGATATTGCTTGGCAAATGCAGCCACGCTTTAGTCCTGATGGCAAGCATATCGCGTTTACGTCTGATGAAGATGGCGGCGATAACTTATGGATAATGAATGCTGATGGTACTGGCGGTAAAGCCGTTAGTTCAGAAACTTTTCGTTTATTAAACAGCCCCGCATGGTCGCCAGACGGTAACTATCTTGTCGGTCGTAAACACTATACCGGTTCGCGCTCGCTCGGTGCTGGCGAAGTGTGGATGTACCACAAAACTGGTGGCAATGGCGTGATGCTAACCAAGCGACCTAATGAGCAAAAAGATTTAGGCGAACCAGCATTTTCTCATGACGGTAAATATGTCTATTTCTCGCAAGATGCCACGCCAGGGAAAACCTTCCATTACAGTAAAGATTCTGAAAAAGGCATTTATAAAATTAAGCGCCTTGAACTTGAAACAGGTGAAATAAAAGTTGTCGTTTCAGGTAAAGGTGGTGCTATTCGTCCGGTACCGTCACCTGATGGTAAATATTTGGCTTATATTAGCCGTGATGATTTTCAATCTAACCTTTATCTTTACGATTTAAAAAGTGGTAAAGAAAGCCTGGTTTTTGAAAACCTAGATCGCGACATGCAAGAAACGTGGGCTATTCATGGTGTCTATCCGAATATGGCGTGGTTACCCAACAGTGAAGGTATGGTGTTCTGGTCAGGTGGTCAGATCAATAAGCTCGATTTAAAAAGCAAAAAAGCCTCAGTGATCCCTTTTCATGTCAAAACTGAAAAGAAAATTCAAACCGCACTGCGTTTTCAACAAGATATTGATCAAGATAACTTTGACGTAAAAATGCTGCGTGATGTTGAAGTATCACCTGACGGTCGCAAAGTGGTTTATGAGTCAATGGGACATATTTATCTGCGCAGTATTAACGACGGTAAAGCAAAAGGTAAAGCTAAGCGTTTAACGAAGCAAAAATCTCACTTTGAATTAAACCCAAGTTTTTCTCGTGATGGCAAATATGTCGTCTATAGTTCGTGGGATGATAAAGAACTGGGCGATATTCGCATGGTGTCTGTCCGTGGCGGTAAAAGCAAAGTACTAACTAGCGAGCCAGGAAAGTACATTGAGCCAAGTTTCTCACCAGACGGTAAAACGGTGGTGTATCGTAAGGTTTCAGGTGGTTATATTACCAACCCAACGTGGGGCCTAAACCCTGGAGTTTATACGGTAAGCACAAAAGGGGGCGAGCCCAAACTGCTGACAGAATCTGGTTTATTGCCACATTTTGGCGCTCATAACGACCGCATTTATGTTTTACGCAAGGGTAAAACACCGCAATTGGTGAAAATTAATTTAAACGTTTCAGCAACATCCGCTAAAGAACAGCCGCTTTATCAAGGTAAGTTTGCGACAGAATATAAAGTCTCACCTGATGGTAAATATTTAGCCTTTGCCGAGCGCTTTAAGGTATTTGTAACACCGTTTGTTGAACGTGGACAAGTTATCGATATTGGCCCGAAAGCGAAAAACTTACCCGTGAAAAAGCTGTCAGTTCGTGCAGGCGAAAGCATTAACTGGAATGGCAAATCAAATGAGCTTTATTGGAGCTTAGGGCCTGATTTATACCAGGCAAGTGTCGCTGGTTTATTTGATATCGCAGCTGAAAAAACTGATGAGCAAGCAAAAGACGAGCAAATTCAACAGCCGCTAAAAACGTATTTAGGTTATAAAGCAAAAGCAGATAAACCTTCGGGACGTGTAGCCTTCGTCGGCGGTAAAGTGATTACTATGGAAGGTGAGCAAGTTATCGAAAACGGCGTTGTTGTGGTTGAAGGCAATAAGATTGTTGCCGTTGGCCAGCGAGACAGTGTTGATATTCCGTCTGACGCTAAAGTCATAGATGTCACAGGTAAATCGATAATGCCAGGCCTAGTTGATGCGCATGCCCATGGCCCACAAGGTAGTAATGAAATTATTCCTCAACAAAACTGGAAAAACTATGCCGGTTTAGCGTTAGGGGTAACGACAGTGCACGATCCATCGAACGATACGACCGAGTTTTTTGCTGCCAGTGAAATGCAAAAGGCCGGCGACATTGTTGGGCCACGTTTATTCTCAACTGGTAGTATTTTATACGGCGCAACGGTAGCCGGATATACCTCACATGTTGATAGTTTAGATGATGCTAAATTTCATATTGAGCGTTTGAAAAAAGCCGGTGTCTTTAGTGTTAAAAGTTATAACCAACCGCGTCGTAATCAGCGTCAACAAATGGTTCAAGCCGCGCGTGAAGCCGAAATATTAGTGGTACCAGAAGGCGGTTCACTGCTACAACATAACTTGTCGATGATTGTAGATGGCCATACTACGTTGGAACATTCTATTTCGACCGCGAAAATTTATGATGATATTAAGCAATTATGGTCACAATCTGAAATGGCCTACACACCAACGATGGGTGTAGCGTACGGCGGTATTTCAGGTGAACATTTTTGGTATGACACCACCGATGTATGGCAGCATCCGCGCTTAAGTCAATATGTACCCAGCGAGTTTTTAGACCCACGTTCAATGCGCCGCACAAAAGCGCCGCATCATCATTACAACCACATTAATGTCGCAAAAGTGGCGAAAGAGCTCCAAGACTTAGGTGTTGTGGTTAATTCTGGTGGCCATGGACAACGTGAAGGCCTAGCTATGCATTGGGAAATGTGGATGATGGCACAAGGCGGCATGACGCCGTTACAAGCGATCCGCACGGCAACCATAGCACCAGCACTTACTTTAGGCTTAGATAGTCAATTAGGCTCACTAAAGGCGGGTAAGCTCGCTGATATTTTAGTGGTTGATGGCGATGTCAGTACCGATATCCGTTTATCAGATAAAGTGGTTTATACCATGGTAAATGGTCGTTTGTATGACGCTGAAACGATGAATGAAATAGGTAATTACGATAACAAACGCGCAAAATTCTATTTTGAAAAATAACGGTTATTGAGACATAGCTTTATCGAAACCCGGACTTTTCCGGGTTTTTTATTGCTAGATTCAACGATTGAAAACTCGTTATACTCAGCATATCAAGCTCAAAAAATGTTAGGACAAACTTTGAAAATTGAAGTGCTAGAAAATCCCGAATCGGAGTTGGTGTCATTTTTAGATGAAAAAATTGCTGAATTTAATTGGGCGCATTGGGAAGTTAGTGAGCGTAAAGCGCTAGCGGTCAAATTGAGCGATAAAAGTGGCCAGGTAATCGCTGGAGCTGCAGGGCGAACTTTCGGTGATTGGCTGATGATAAACACCTTATGGGTCGAAGAATCGTTAAGAGGCCAAAACGTTGGTAGTCAACTTTTAGAGAAAATGGAAGTTGCAGCCAAGGCCAGAGGTTGTAACAAGGCTTTACTTGATACCTTAAACTTTCAAGCTAAGCCATTTTATGAAAAACATGGTTATCAAGTGCAATGGATGCAGCAGGGTTATCCAAAAACCGGTTGTCGATATTATATGATGAAGCAGCTCAGCAAATAATAGCAATACAGGTGTTGATAAGATCAGCCTAGCTTGAATGGATAAAAAATATGTATGTTGGTAAATGTTTGTGCGGCGCAGTGGCTATTTCAGTCAAGGGAAAAATAAGCGATATTATTCATTGTCATTGCTCGCTTTGTAGGAAAAATTCTGGCACCGCCTACGCCACTAATGGTTTTGTTAATCGAGCTGACTTTACTATTGAAAAAGGTCAAAGTGAATTAACCGCGTTTTCATTTAAACCCGGAAAAACACGTTATTTTTGTCAACATTGTGGCAGCCCAGTATATAGCAGTAACAGTCAAGATCAGCTGAGAATTCGGGTACGATTAGGGATATTTGATTCTGACATTAGTGAAAGGCCAATAGCGCATAACTTTGTTGACTCAAAATCTAATTGGGAAGATATGACGGCTGATTTACCTCATTATTCAACATTCGAGCCGAGCCGATTAAAATAACTAAGCTGTCGCTATTTTTTCGACAGTATCAAATGGTTCATTAGCCGAGTATTTATATGAATATTGTTTTATTACTTAATAATGATATTGCCAGCAATTTTGCACTAAATTTATTATTACCATCGTTAACAACACATCGCATTCAGGTGTTTCTATCGAGTAAAGTCGGCGGTAATAATGTTAAACCAGAGGCCTTGAAAGATTTAGCAAGGTTTGAACAACAAGGTGTATACCAAGCGCTTACTCAAGAAAACATGCCGGCTGATAAGGTGATTGAAAAAGCGACAAGCTTCAAAACCTATGCTGAGATTACTCAGGAAAATGGTATAGCGATCGAGGTGTTAAATGAGATAAACAGCCCAGCAGGGATAGCAAAAATTAAAGCGTTTACGCCTGATTTAATTGTCTCTATTCGTTATGGCGTGATTTTAAAAAATCCCCTTATAGGGTTGGCTAAACATGGCGTTATTAATTTACACTCGGGTATGCTGCCTGATTATCGAGGTGTAATGGCGACGTTTTGGGCTTTACTTAATGGTGATGAGCAATTGTCAGCGAGTTTACATTTTATTGCTGACAATACAATTGATACTGGCGGTATTATCGCCCATTCTACAATATCAGTAGATCGAAGTAAGTCTTACCTTTGGCATGTACTTAATTTGTATCTAGGTGGTTGTCGATTAATAGAACAGGCGCTTAAAACTTTAGCACAAGGTGATAACTTACTGACAACAGAGCAAACTGATGAAGGAAATTACTATACTTTTCCTCGTGTTGAGGAAATCAACATGTTTACCAAAAAATGTGGTGCACTTTACGAACAGCAAGAAGTAATCGAGTTAATTAACCAATATAGGAATTTACCATGAGCTTAGTCCGTGTAAATGAATTTGTAGCAGCAGAGGGAAAGTCAGCCGAACTTTTTACTTTTCTACAAACTTTAGTGCCTTATATTTCAGACTCAACAGGTTGCTTGAGTTGTGAATTATTAAAACATCAAGAGCATGCAGATCATTTTATGATGATTGAGCGCTGGGATTGTATCGAGAGTCACCAACTTGCCATTACCAATTATCCACAAGAAGATATGCAAGCGGCGATGAAGCTATTTGGTAAGTCGCCAAAAGGCAATTATTATATTAGCGAAATATCATAATCGGCAATTGACTAAAACTGCTAGCAGAGTAAAAAGGTAAAAGTTGGATATGAAAATCAATCAAAGGTGTTGTTTAGTATTGTTAGCCGCGATGCTAATGTCTACCGTTGCCTGTAGCTCTTTTTCTGTTAGCAGCAAGGCTGGCACCATCGAGGTAGAAAATAAGCCCAAACAACCGAATGTTATCGTTAACGCTAAAATTAAAGTATATTCCGCTCTTGAAAAGACCTAAAGCTTGCCAGCTAACTTTAGGTTAACGTGACAAATTTTAGCTAAATATTAAATCGTTAACAGCGTTCAGCAATTGCTGCTGTAAATCTTCGTTTGTTAATTTAGCATTGTCGATATCAAAATTATCCGAAAAATTCGGCACCGATATGGATGCGATCACCTCACCAGCAAAGTAAAATGCAGATCCTGATGCCGCGGTTAGTACGCTACTTGCACCACCTGGCCCGGGTGATGTTGCCAATAATAACATAGGCTTATTTTGAAAAACCTTTTGATTGATACGAGAGGTCCAGTCAAAGATGTTTTTATAAGCCGCCGTGTAACTGCCGTTATGCTCAGCAAATGAAATAATAATAGCATCACTGTCGCCGAGTTTTTTGAAGAAAGCTTTTGCGGCTTCGGGCTGACCTAATTCTTTTTCTTTATCTTCGCTAAAAAGTGGTAGTTCAAAGTCGTTTAAATCCAGTATTTCAACTTCTACACTTGCTTTCACTGCCGTGGCTAAGTTGGCAGCGTAGGTGGCGAGTTGTTTATTGATAGATTTAGAGCTTGAGCTCGCGCCAAATGCGATTACTTTCATGAAATTATCTCTTTTGTTGATATTTTTGACTGTCTAGTGTGCTAGCTTTTGTAACTAGGGTAAACCTTTTTAGCGGCTGCAACTATTTTTAAAATAGTTTTTGATTTTTCCTATTTTTAAGCGCGTTGAATAACATTACTCTACAGCGTGATAAAATTTAGGTAAAATATCGCTATCAAATTTAGTTTTTGTTTTATTTAGGGCTGCCAGTGTCAAGTTACGAAAAACGTCTAAACAAATATATCAGTGATTCCGGTTATTGCTCGCGTCGATTTGCCGACAAGTTAATTGAAAATAATCGCGTGACCATTAATGGTAAAGTACCAGAACTCGGCACTAAAGTTGTGGCGGGTGATAAAGTTTGTGTTGACGGTAATGAGATTAAAGCCAGCGCGAGTAATCATACTGATCGAGTTTATATTGCTTACAATAAACCAATAGGTATTACCTGTACAACAGAGCGCCATGTTAAGGGCAATATTATTGACGCCATTGGCCATAGTAAGCGGATATTTCCTATTGGCCGTTTAGATAAGCCTTCTGAAGGACTGATTTTTCTGACCAGTGATGGTGACATTGTTAATAAAATATTACGGGCTGAGAATGCCCACGATAAAGAATATATCGTCACCGTTGATAAACCGATAAGTGAGCGCTTTGTTGAGCGGATGTCAAAAGGAGTGCCTATTTTAGGCACGATTACTAAGCCTTGTATTGCCAAACCTGTGAGTAAATTTGTTTTTCGGATAATCCTAACCCAAGGTTTAAATCGACAAATTCGCCGAATGTGTGAATACCTTGACTATGAGGTCACTAAACTTCAGCGCTCGCGTATTATGAATGTTGAACTGGATAACTTACGCCCGGGGCAGTGGCGCGATCTTACCGCAAGTGAAATGGCTGAGATCAATGCAGCGGTAAAAGGCTCTCGTAAAACTGCACACGATGATAACTTTATCGAACCAGAGTTTAACGAGCAAACTGCTAGCCCCGAGAAGGTTGATAAAGTGGCGATCGCGGATATTAAACATGCCAGTAAAACTATCGATTCGAAAGCCAATACCCCTGTTGCCCGAAAACTCACCCGCATTGATGTAAAAAAGCCAGCAATTAGCTCAACCGGTAAAAAGCGTTTAAGTTTAAAAAAGAAATCTTAGCTAAAGCAACTCATGTGGCGACTAAAGTCGCCGCTACAAAGGCCTTATTTTCTAATTATTTAAATTTAATAAATTGGCTGGCGAATACTGGTCGGTTAATAATGGCGTGGTTTGTGGCCAATCTTGTGCTGTCGCTGTTGAGGTCATGTAGCGGCTGATCTCGGTGATATTGACATTAAACGGTAATAATACATTACTTAAGGTTGCAGCTCGGTCATTGATAACACTTCGTTGCGGCAAAGGTTGATTACTGGCTAATATAATGCGGTTACTGTTTCTGTTATTTTTAACATTGAAAAAATCGCCAAACACCGCTTTATAAGTCGCAGACTCGTAGTCGTATAACTTACTCACTGAAAACGTATTCGCGGCTAACACGCCATGCTCACTAAGTAATTGTTTGGTTTCTTGTAAGAACTCTTGTGTCATCAAATGCTCGGGGATATAGTCGCCATTAAAGGCATCGAGAATTATCCAATCATATAGTTGCTTTTTGATCGCTGCACGTTTTACAAAAATGCGCCCATCTTGTGTCACCGCAGTGACGTGCTCATTTTCAATTAAGCTAAAATAGTTTCTTGCCACTTTAATAACGGCTGGGTCGATTTCGACATTAGTGATGACAGCGGCCGGAAAAATTTGATGTAAGGCATTCGACATTGTGCCGCCACCTAAGCCAATGATTAAAATTCGTTCTGGATTAGGGTTCAGCAATAAGCTCGAAAATAACATTTTAGTATAGTTGAATACGAGTCGTTGCGGGTCAGTGATTAGCATACAACTTTGCTGCGTTTTGGCACTCTTTGTATTAAATTTTAAGCAGCGTAGGCCATTATTTTCTTCGACTAAAATGTTGCGATATAGCGAGCGTTCACTGTGGATGGTTTTAGCGCTCGCTTGAATATTTAATGCTGAATTAATAAAAACATTGATCATTATTGCCATTAGCAGAGTAATAAAAAATTTATTCATGAGCAGCACCTTGACGATTTATTTGACCGTTAGTAGCGATATTTCGTGCTTGATTTAGGCGATTAAAAAACATCGCGCTGACACCGAAAACAATCAGCGTAGCACTGAACACCACTATAATATCGTTCACCTCAAACAGTAACACCAAATAAAATGAGGTAATGATAGTGCCTAAAGCGCTACCGAGTGTTGAAACAAAGTAGAGAAAGCCAGCCACCTGACCGCTTTTATTTTTATCTGTCACTAGCAAACGCACTGAGTAAGGTGAAATCATACCGAGTATGACTGTCGGCACAAAAAATAACGCCATTGAGGCTAATAATGAACCATAACGGCTGTCTTCAACAGCCAGAAAAATAGCTTCCATCAACCACTCTGAAGAAAACGCTACCGGCAAAACAGCGATGCCTGCAAAAATAAAAATCAGTCCATAACGATTTAATGATGCCGCTTTGGTTGAAAGCTTGCCGCCAGCTAAGTAGCCAAACGATAAGCTCAACATAAACACCGTAATGATACTGCCCCAAATATGGACACTACTGCCAAAAAAAGGCGCTAAAATTCTGCCCCCTAAAAGCTCAATGCCCATAATGCAAAAGCCACTACAAAAGGCTAGTAAGTAGATTAAAGGGTTTTGCCATTGCTGAATGTTTTTATTGTTATTAGTCATTTAGCCTACTACTCAAAGTTTATTACTATGGGTTAACCTTCATCATAAACCTAAGTTTGCTAGGATGCTAGATACAAAAAAGGCTGGTTATAAAAACAAGCCTTTAGTTAAACCTTTAGTGATAGCGCTACGATAATTTGTTTCAGCAACAGTTATTTAGCGATGCTTTCTTTTGCTAATAGTGGCTTTAAAAATCGCGCGGTATGGGAGCCTTTATGTTCAGCCACTTGCTCTGGAGTACCGGTCACCAATATTTCACCACCGCCAGAGCCACCTTCTGGGCCTAAATCTACAATCCAATCTGCGGTTTTCACCACATCGAGATTATGTTCGATAACGACGATGGTGTTACCATGATCGCGCAGGCGGTGAATTACTTGCAGCAGTTGTTTAATATCGTGAAAATGCAAACCTGTGGTGGGTTCATCCAAAATATATAACGTTTTGCCAGTATCGCGTTTTGATAATTCTTTTGACAGTTTAACCCGTTGTGCTTCACCACCCGATAGGGTGGTCGCGGATTGCCCTAGTTTGATATAACTTAAGCCGACATCCATTAAAGTTTGTAACTTACGTTTTACTGCCGGAATAGGGGCAAAAAACTCAAACGCATCTTCAATGGTCATATCTAACACTTCATGAATGCTTTTGCCTTTGTATTTAACTTCCAAAGTCTCGCGGTTATAACGTTTACTTTTACAAACATCACAAGGCACATAAACATCGGGTAAAAAATGCATTTCAACCTTAATTAAACCATCACCTTGACACGCTTCACAGCGACCACCTTTGACATTAAAGCTAAAGCGACCTGGTTTATAACCTCTTGAACGTGACTCTTGGGTGGCGGCAAAAATTTCACGTACAGCGGTGAAAATACCGGTGTAAGTGGCAGGGTTTGAACGCGGCGTTCGACCAATTGGGCTTTGGTCAATATCAATCACTTTATCAAGGTGCTCTAAGCCAATAATTTCTTTATACGGGGCAGGCTCTTGTGTGGTGGCACCGTTGAGTTCGATATGAGCCAGCTTGTATAACGTATCGTTAATCAGGGTTGATTTTCCTGAGCCCGAAACACCTGTAATACAGGTCATTAAACCATTAGGAATAACTAAGTCGACATTTTTCAGGTTATTTCCCGTACAGCCTTTTAATTCGACAATATTGTCTTTATCAAACGGTACTCTGACTTTAGGTATTTCGATTCGCTCTATACCTGAAAGATACTTTCCGGTAAGTGAGTCTTCACACTTTAGGATGTCATTCACGTCACCTTCAGCGATAATATTACCGCCATGCACCCCTGCTCCAGGGCCAATATCGATAACATGGTCAGCAGCACGGATGGCATCTTCGTCGTGCTCTACCACGATAACGGTATTGCCTAAATCACGTAGATGAATCAAGGTTTCTAATAAGCGCTCGTTATCGCGTTGATGTAAACCAATTGACGGTTCATCTAACACATACATTACGCCAACTAAACCGGCACCAATTTGGCTGGCTAAGCGTATACGTTGCGCTTCGCCACCGGAAAGAGTGTCGGCCCCGCGCGATAAATTTAAATAGTTCAAGCCAACATTGACTAAGAAACCAAGACGGTCGTTAATTTCTTTAAGAATTTTTTCAGCAACTTGGCCTTTTTGTCCGGTTAATTCTAATCCTTGGAAAAACGCTAAGGCATCGGCAATGGCATATTCAGCCACTTCATTGAGCGGGGTGTCAGCAACAAAGACATTGCGCGCTTCTAGGCGCAATCGACTGCCATGACAATCAGGACAACTTTGGCTATTGAGGTATTTCGCTAATTCGTCACGCACCGCATTCGATTCTGTTTCACGGTAACGCCGGTCCATATTATTTAAAATACCTTCAAACGGGTGTTTGCGAATAACAATATCACCGCGATCATTCATGTATTTAAATTCAATTTCTTGCTTACCACTGCCTTTTAAAATCAGCTGTTGTGTGTTTTCATCCAATTCATTAAATGGCAAGTCGAGCGGGAATTGATAATGTTCAGCTAAAGCTTGCAGCATTTGGAAATAATAGAAGTTACGTTTATCCCAACCACGAATAGCGCCCCCCGCTAAGCTCAGCTCAGAGTTAGCAATCACACGGTTTGGATCAAAATATTGTTGATTACCTAAACCATCACAAGTTTGACAGGCACCAGCAGGGTTATTGAATGAGAACAAACGAGGTTCTAGTTCTTGCATGCTATAACCACACAGTGGGCAAGCAAAGTTAGCGGAAAAAACTAACTCTTCTTTATTCGGTTCATCCATAAAGGCGACTTTCACGGTACCAGAAGTCAATGAAAGTGCGGTTTCGAAAGATTCAGACAAGCGCAGTTGAATATCGTCACGTACTTTAAGGCGGTCAACCACCACCTCAATGGTATGCTTTTTGTGTAACTCGAGGGTCGGTGGATCAGAAAGGTCACAGACTTCGCCATCAATGCGGGCACGTATATAACCTTGAGCAGCCAAGTTATCTAATAACTTTATATGTTCACCTTTTCTATCTTGTAGTACAGGTGCGAGTAGCATCACCTTAGTGCCTTCTTCAAGCGCTAAAACGCGATCTACCATTTGTGAAATGGTTTGTGCGGCAAGGGGCAGCTGATGCTCTGGACAGCGAGGTTCACCAACACGGGCATAAAGTAAACGTAAGTAGTCGTATATTTCGGTGATCGTACCCACGGTTGAGCGCGGGTTATGAGACGTCGACTTTTGTTCAATTGAAATAGCAGGAGATAAACCTTCAATGTGATCAACATCGGGCTTTTCCATTAAAGATAAAAACTGGCGTGCATAAGCAGAAAGTGATTCGACATAGCGCCTTTGTCCTTCAGCATACAGGGTATCAAAGGCTAATGACGATTTACCTGAGCCGGAAAGACCGGTGATAACAATTAACTTGTCGCGAGGAATATCTAAACTAATGTTTTTCAAGTTATGAGTGCGAGCACCCCTGACTTCAATTTTCTTCATAATGACATTGTGACCAGTTTAACGCCCGACATCTTCGATACGAGTTTTTGTATGAAAATTGCCCGGCTAAATGTAAATTACCTTACGCTATACCAACATTTAACATAACCATTAGCACTAAAACACCACTAGAATAAGGTTGTTTTTACAGCGCATTACACTAAGCGTTATTGTTATCAACACATAAAGTTAGAACCGAATATTATCGCACAGTTTTTAATCCGAATTCATCTTAAATCTCTGTTTTTGTTCATTCGGTGGCCGTGTTAAGATATGCCGATTTTCCTAGCCAGCTGTAGATTTTAATTAAGAGTTAACATTTTCATGAGCGTATCCGGTTTAAATAGTATTGAGAAGAAGGCGGCATTTTCGTTAGCCTCAGTGTTCGGTCTACGCATGTTAGGTCTATTTATGATCTTGCCTGTGTTTGCCATTTATGGCGAAACGCTTATCGGTTATAGCCCTATTTGGCTTGGCTTAGCTATTGGTGCCTATGGTTTAACACAAGCGTTGTTGCAAATTCCCATGGGGATTCTTTCGGACAAATTTGGCCGTAAACCGGTTATTTTAGCGGGTTTAGTAATTTTTTTGCTCGGTAGTGTGGTTGCCGCCATGTCAGAGACTATTTATGGCGTGGTACTGGGTCGTGCTTTACAAGGCATGGGCGCAATAGCGAGTGCTATCTTGGCTTTAGCCGCCGATTTAAGTCGTGAAGAACAGCGCCCGAAGGTGATGGCGACCATAGGTATGTTTATCGGACTTTCGTTTACTGTTGCCATGATTATCGGGCCAATAGTCGCACAAGCGTTTGGCTTAAGTGGTCTATTCTGGTTTATCGGCATATTAACCATTTTTGCGATGTTCACCATTCAATTTGTTGTACCCAATTCGATCAATACCGCGCCCAAAGGTGATAATGTCGCACTGCCGTCAAAGCTCGGCAGTTTAATTGTTGATGGCCAATTGTCACGGCTAAATTGGGGGGTGTTCATTTTACATATGGCGTTAACCGCGTGTTTTGTGACTTTACCTAAGCAGTTTGTCGCCAACGGCTTAGCGCTTGACCAGCATTGGCAGCTTTACTTACCAACGCTTTTTGGTTCATTTTTCTTAATGGTGCCATTTATGATTTTCGCGATGAAAAAGCAAAAAGAAACACAAATGTTTAGCGCAGCGGTAGCCTTACTGAGTTTAGCATTATTATTACTTTGGTATTTACCGACTAGCATCACTACCTTGGTGGTACTTGTGATGATGTTTTTTACCGCCTTTAATTACTTAGAAGCCACCATGCCATCGATATTGTCGCGCATTGCACCAGCTGGTGTAAAAGGCAGCGTGATGGGGATATATTCAAGTAGCCAGTTTTTAGGCGCTTTTGCCGGCGGTATTCTCGGTGGTTTTATTGCCGGAGAGTTTGGTGAGCAAAGCATATTTTTGGTTATGGCTATTTTTGCACTGGTTTGGTTGTTATTAACCTTAGGTATGAAACCGTTGAAAAAATCTAAAGCGTATAGCTTTTCAACCAGTATTATTAACGATGAAAAAGCGCGTGAAATAGCTCACACCCTCAGTGAAATGCCGGGGGTTATTGAAGCCACCATCATGCATGATGAAGCGGTTGCCTATTTGAAAGTCGATGATAAAACCGCAGACTTAGCGAGTATTAAAGCGTTATTAAACAGCTAGTCTGAACTGAAACAAATCACGGCACTAGCAACCTGCGTAGTAAGCGATAAAGTAGGGCTTATTTTATCGCAGTGATAAAATCAGTAATTTTATTGCTGCCAACAGCTAAGCTGATTTCATCATCGAGTTCTTTATTTAATAAGGCTGCCCCCATAGGAGATTGTGGCGTGATCACGGTAACATTGTTGATTGATGCATTCAGCGCTAATTGGCAACGGTAGCCGCCTGCAACAGGGGCAATAAAGAACCAATGCTGTTTAGCAATATCTTGCTCTAATTGTACTAACGAACCCATCTTCACGTTTGCCTGATTCAACGGACTGTCAGATGATAAGTCAAGTTGAAAACTGGTTAACATTTTAATGGCGTAGCGAATTTCATCTACCCGTCTTGATTGACCTTCTGCTAAGTAACTTTGCTCGATAGCCAAGGTGTCGTACTGGGTTTCTGCCACAGATTGATCGTCAGTTGCAGCTTTATGGGCATTGTTAGCCGCCACTAAAGCTAGTGTTAATTCTTGTTGTAGTTGTGATATTACCTTTGAAATTATAATGTTTTTATCGCTATCAATCACGCCGCATCTCATCACTAGGCTTAATAGCAATAAGTATATCGCTATGCTGATGATTAGGGGGCTTTTTCGAAAAAAAACACAATTTTTAATATCTCTAAGGCTTGTTAGTCATATTTAGTATCTGACAGGTGTCAAAATAAAGCTTGAGTTTTACCTGATGAGCAGATATTTTAAGCATTAACTGGTTCGACCAAAAAATATGAGCTAGCTTTAAATACAATTGACCATGACAACCAAAAGTGACTTAATATGAATGATAATGCTGCCTTTCCACATTTTTTAGCGCCCTTAGATTTAGGCTTTACGACTTTGTCTAACAGAGTGCTTATGGGCTCTATGCATACGGGGCTTGAAGAAGAAAAAGGCGGTTTTGATAAATTAGCAGCATTTTATCGGGCGCGTGCTAAAGGTGGTGTCGGTTTGATTGTTACCGGCGGCATAAGCCCTAATATCAGAGGCCGATTAACCCCCTTTGGTTGTGAATTAAGTAAATTTTGGCAGGTGGGGAAGCATAAAAAAATTACTTCTGCAGTGCACGAGTATCCAACAAAAATATGTTTGCAGTTATTACATGCCGGTCGATATGCCTATCACCCATTCAGTGTTTCATCGAGTAAAGTCAAGTCACCGATTAATCCATTTACCCCCAAAGCTATGTCAGTGCGTCAGATAAAAGGCACGATTAAAGATTTTGCTTATTCTGCAAAACTGGCGAAAAGGGCAGGTTATGATGGTGTTGAAATTATGGGCTCTGAAGGTTACCTGATTAATCAATTTAGTTGTGTAAAAGTCAATAAACGCACCGATGAGTGGGGCGGTAGCATTGAAAATCGAATGCGTTTAGCGCTGGAAATTATCCGCGCTGTACGGGCAAGTGCGGGCGAAGATTTTATCATTATCTTTCGTTTATCTATGCTGGACTTAGTCGAAGGAGGCAACAGTTGGCAAGATGTTGTTACTATGGCTAAAGGTGTTGAAGCAGCGGGCGCAAGCTTGATTAATACCGGTATTGGTTGGCATGAAGCACGTGTACCCACTATTTCTACCTCAGTGCCACGCGCGGCCTTCACTTGGATCACCGAGCGCATGAAAAAAGAGCTCACACTACCTTTAATTACCACCAACCGTATTAATACCCCTGAAGTCGCAGAAGAGATATTGTCGACCGGGCAAGCTGACATGGTCTCTATGGCACGGCCATTTTTAGCGGATGAAAATTTTGTTGCCAAAGCGGCAGCGAATAAAAGTGATGAAATTAATACCTGTATTGGTTGTAACCAAGCCTGTTTAGATCATGTATTTAAGCAACAACGCGCATCATGTTTAGTCAACCCTACTGCGTGTTATGAAACTGAATTAATCTTTGAAAAAACTAGCGCTAAGAAAAAAATTGCCGTTGTTGGCGCGGGTCCCGCGGGCTTAGCATTTAGTGTTTATGCTGCGCAACGTGGTCATAGTGTTGAGATATTTGATCGTGGTAGTGAAATTGGCGGACAGTTTAACTATGCTAAGCAAATACCAGGTAAAGAAGAGTTTTATGAAACCCTGCGTTATTTTAACAAACAAATTTCATTGCTTAATATCGGCTTAAATTTAAACCAAGAACAAAGTGCTGAGCAATTAGTGGCCGCAGGCTTTGATGAAATTGTGTTAGCGACGGGTATTGTGCCACGAGCACTGGATATTAAAGGTATCGCGCATGAAAAAGTAAAATCGTATATTCAGGTATTACGAGATAAAACACCGATAGGCAAACGTGTGGCTATTATTGGTGCTGGTGGTATTGGTTTTGATGTAGCAGAGTTTTTAGTCGAAGAAGAGTCACTGACGACCAATCCTGAAAAATGGCTGCAAGTTTGGGGGGTCGATAAAGACTATCAAGAAAACGGTGGTTTGTCGGGTAAAACCATCAGTGAAGCGCCTCATCGTGAAGTTTACTTATTACAACGTAAAACCAGTAAAGTCGGTGCAGGTTTAGGTAAAACCACCGGTTGGATCCATCGAGCGACGTTGCAAAAAAATGGCGTGAAAATGTTGGCAGGTGTTAGTTATCAAGAGGTTAATGATCAAGGTTTAGTCATTTCTATTGATGGTAAACAGCAAACGCTAGCAGTCGATAATGTTATTATTTGTGCGGGCCAAGAATCTGAACGAGGGCTTTATCAAGAACTTAAAGCGCAAGGTGTACAGGCGCATTTAATTGGTGGTGCTAACGTTGCTGCTGAACTTGATGCTAAACGCGCTATTAGACAAGCGGCAGAGTTAGCCGCAACAATTTAATCATGGTGGTTTGTCGGCAGTAAGTACAGGGTTTGTCAGTGAAAAGTTACTATTGAGACGAATAAGCGCTAAGTAACAGTGAATTAGCATAGTCTTGGCCATACGAGGTATGGACAATATAGTTAATCTAGTGACACTTTTATCTACTCACCTGTTGATGTTGCCGATATAGCGAGTAATTTTTCTCAACTCGCAGAAGATCTTGCGGTACAATCAATGCAGTTTATTTTAAAAGTTAATTATCTAGATTGAATGAATAATAATAAAACTCCTAATTTAGTCCGTATCGAAACGGGCAACTATTAATATGGTCACCGTTAATTCTACAACTGGAATAGCAGCCGCAGAGATAGATATTGCCCATTCAGCGGCTGATTTTAAGCAAATGCTTTTGGCGGAAATTGCCCAAGCAAAATCACGTATCTATATTTCTGCGCTTTATATTCAAGACGATGCAGCAGGTAGAGAAATTCTTGACGCTCTATATCAAGCTAAAAAACAAATTCCCACCTTAGATATCTGTTTATTTGTTGATTTTCATCGCGCCCAACGCGGCTTAATTGGTGAAAAAGAGCACGGCGGTAATCGAGAACTTTATTTAGCGCTTGAGCAGCAACACGCCGTGTCGATTAATATTTATGGTGTGCCGGTAAAACGCAAAGAATTACTGGGTGTCTTGCATTTAAAAGGCATGGTGATCGACAATGTGCTGCTTTACTCCGGCGCCAGTATTAATGATATTTATTTACAGCAAACAGAGCGTTATCGACTTGATCGCTATTATCGCTTACCTAGCCAAGCTTTAGCCGATAATTTTTGCGAATACCTCCAGCGTTGCTTTATCGACTCAGGCTATGCGCCATTATTAAATCAAGGTGTGCTACCCGATGCTAAAACTCTAAAACGTAAAACCATTCGTTTAACCAAGTTATTAAAGTCGTCAAAATACCGTCCTTTTAATGGCGATGCCATGGCGAGTAACGATGCTGATATTCAAGCAACAATGTTTGTTGGTTGCGGTCGTCGCGGTAATCAACTGAATCGTGTGATCCGCGATTTAGTGCGTGGCAGTCGCGATTCGTTAGTCATTTTTACCCCTTATTTTAATTTGCCCAAACCCTTGTTAAGGGACTTAGACGCCGCACTTAAACGTGGTGTTAAAGTGACCTTAACCGTCGGTGATAAAAAAGCCAATGATTTCTATAATGCCGACGAAGCAACATTTTCAACGGTTGAGATTGTGCCTTATATTTATGAGCGGTTGTTAGCAAGCTTCTTATCTCGACGTCAAAAATATTTAGCTAATGGCAATTTAACGCTGAGGTTATGGCAAGACGGAAATAACAGCTTTCATTTAAAAGGCTTAGTGGTTGATGAGCGCTACCATCTATTAACGGGCAGTAATCTAAACCCAAGAGCATGGGCTTTAGATTTGGAAAATGGCATTTTACTCGATGATGAGAAAAGTCAATTAGCGGAAAAATTTAACGCTGAATTTCAACGTATTACCGAACATACTAAAGTCATTAATCAAGCAAGTGATATTGAAAGTGTGCAAAACTATCCCGATAAGCCACGAAAGTTACTGAAAAAATTACATATGACTCAAATAGATCGACTATTAAAACGCTTTCTATAATGCTTGTGCGCTGATGGTTATCTAAACTGACACCTTGTTATTTAAAAAAGCATAATGATTCATTATGCTTTTTTTATGCTGCTAAAATAGTCTACAGTAAGTATTTTACCTCAATTAAGCCACTAACTGGCTTGCGATGACGCGCGCAGTATTGTTTGGTCGTTATTACGGGCAGGGTAATAAGCTATCGAGTTGGGCATGTTGATACTCTTGCTCGTTAGGGAAGTATTGCTTTAACTTATCATCTCTAATTAACACGATTATTTCATGCTCGTAGTGTTTTCTAAGTTTTTTACCTTTAGCAGAATGTGTAAAGGCTAAATATAATCGTTCTTCTTGTCCTATCGATTGATGAGTGAAGCGATTGTCAGGATCTGCTAACGCTAAATTGACTTGATAGGCAAGTGCGACATCAACGCGCTTTTTTTCAATAAGCTTAGCCACATCATGTATTCGTTCTACACCATAAAAGCGACTGGAGCGAGGCAAAAACTTTGCAAAGCCATAATCTTTTCTACCCGCAACGGTTAGCCCCGCTAGATCGTTAACGGTACTGATAGTACGAATATCTTTATCAAAAATTGCAAACACCGGATATTCCATATCAAGGTGATGTTGAGGAAATATTAATTTTTTATTAACGCTTTTGGTGCTGCCAACAAGCACATCGGCCCGACCTGTTTCCACTAAATTAAGCGCGCGCCCCCAAGTGGTTGCAATAAATTCCAATTGGTAGTGCTTGCCATATACTGCTCTGACAATATCCCAATAGGTACCTGTGCCGTCAGCGTTAGTATAATTTGTCCATTCTTCGCTCACGACTCTCAAAACCGGTAGCGGTTTTGCAGCAGAGTACTGAGCTATGAAAAAGGTCGCGATGCATAAAATATTAATGAGAAGCTTCATAACAGTTAGTTTAGCAGCTAATCTATAGTTACCAAGGTCAATATCAGCAAATATTTTTAAGAAAAATGCTATAAACCTTGGCAGTAACCCACCACTAACGCGCCTAACTTGGGGTATATATTTGCTGTGCAGGATTAAAGCTCATCCAAGACGTTAATATGTATTTATTGGATGAAATTGGAATATTACCTCGATGAGTATGAGTAAAACCACATGGTGCAATAATCATACTGCCGGCTTTCGGTTTAATACTTTTGTTTTGATAGTAAAAGTCAGTTTCGCCCCCTTCTTCAACATCATTTAAATAAATCATAAAAAGTAGAACGCGATGCAGTGCCTTATTGTCACCTAATTGAGGAAATATTTCAGAATGCCAGTAACCATAATTGCCTTTACCTTGCTCGTAACGTTGGGCATTAATCGGCGCTAAATTAAATAAATAACGTACGAGATTAAATAAATTAGGCTTGCCAATCTCTTCAAAATTATCGACCGTCAGTACCACGGGTTCTTTGGTCTTAGGGTGCTGTACGGTTAGCGAGATACCACTGATCAAGCTGAAAAAGTACTTGCCAATGTAGTCGGTAAGGTGTTCTCCACAGGTTTGCAAGATGGTTTGCAAAGCCGGTTGGAATTCAGCATGTTGGTTTAAATATATGTCTTGGCTAAGTTTTTTAGTGGTGTCGACGCCATTGCCTGTTCTACCTGGGACTTGGTGCGGGCTATTGTCAAAGTCCATAATAAGCTTTTTACAAAACTCTGGGCTAAGGGCATTTGGGTATACTTCAATAAAATCGGTCATAGTTCTATTCTTATAATTTGCCTTGCCTCAGGATACAACAAACAGCTACTAATTTAATTACCTTGTTGAAAAATATCTGTAGAATGTTGCCACAATTTTCATTTATTTAGAGTTTTTATGTTTAGTGAAGTAATAACCACCCGATTTAGCGATACCGATGCCTTGGGGCACATTAATAATACGATGGTGCCTGTTTGGTTTGAAGGCGCAAGAGATCCTGTTTTTAAATGGTTTATGCCAGACTTAAACCTAAAAAAATGGCGCTTAATTTTAGCTAAAATCGAGGTTAACTTTCACGCTCAAATATACTACGGAAAAGCGATTGAATTGCGCACTTATATTGGCAGAATTGGTGGCTCATCGTTCGATGTTTATCAAGAATTATGGCAAGAAAATATAAAGTGTGCGTCGGGTACGGCGGTTATGGTGCATTTTTGCTATGAAAATCAAAGCTCGATAAAAATTCCAGTAGAAGTCCTGTCTGAAATGGAAAAACACTTATTTTCTGCCGAGCCCTAATTCGTTTTTCGCGATAAAAAACTTCAGAAAAAATCATTTAAATCTAGCGTAATTTTTTACCCGTAGTGATAGAATCTGTCTATTGTGATTAAAAATAAATATTCTGAGCGAGCTGACGCTTGGAAAGTGTTAAACAGGTAAAGTCTCACTTTACTGCAAATATAGGATTTTGTTCATGGCTGGTGTCAATAAAGTAATAATTTTAGGTAACTTAGGGAAAGACCCTGAAGTACGTTTTATGCCTAACGGTGGTGGTGTTGCTAACCTCACTATTGCAACTTCTGAAAGTTGGAAAGACAAGCAAACGGGTGAACAAAAAGAAAAAACTGAATGGCACCGTGTGGTAATGTTCGGAAAACTTGCTGAAATTGCGGGCGAATATTTAAAGAAAGGCTCTAAAGTTTATATTGAAGGCTCTTTGCAAACACGTAAGTGGCAAAACCAACAAGGCCAAGACCAATACACTACAGAAATTGTTGTACAAGGTTTTAACGGCACGATGCAAATGTTAGATTCTCGTGGCGGTAGTGGTGCAGCAGCAGGTGGCTTTAACCAGCAAGCACCTCAGCAATCAGGTGGTTTCCAGCAACAAGCAGCAGCACCAAGCGGTGGCTTTAACCAGCAAGCGGCACCACAACAAGCTTATAACAAACCTGCGCAACAAAGTGGCGGTTTTCAACAACAATCAGCTCCACAACAAGCCGGTGGTTATCAACAACAGTCTGCTCCACAACAAGGCGGCGGTTTTGGCCAGCAGTCTGCACCTCAACAAGGTGGTGGTTTCCAACAAAATGCACCGAAAGTAAACCCACAAGAACCTACGATCGATTTTGATGACGATATTCCGTTCTAGAGTTCACCTGAGACATATTCTGTAAAGAATTCTAAAGTGTAAAGTAAAATTAATTAAAGCCGCTATTTAGCGGCTTTTTCAATTTAAGAGCCTGCTTTTGCAGGTTTTTCTGTGCCTGATTCAGGTTTGTATATAGCTAAAACTTCCCTTCTTTACGCATGTTTTCAAACAACGATGGCTCCCATGGGCGCATCGCCATAAGCAAGCCGATTTGTTGACGTTTATTTAACGGTAAATCGGCATCTTCTACATTCAGCACTGCTGCTTCTTTGGTTAATTGATTTAATTTACGCTGGATAATATCAATAGACGTTTGTGAATAGCGCCCACGTAAATAAAAACGAAACAGCCATTTTTCATTTTGTTTAGGCGCCATAAATTTCACCAGAACCTCTTGTTCCATAAATTTTTCTAATGGTCCACCAGGTATCCATCTAAAATCTTGGGCAATCAGCGATTTAAAATGATTATTCGGCAATAAGTCGATAATTTTAAGTTTATCCAGCCTCGCCAAAAGCTGAATACATTGATGTTTATCGATATCGTAATACTCAATGATCTCATCAAACTTCCATGAGTCACGCACACATACTGCGACTAATAATAGCTTTGGGTCTGCTAACAACTCATTTTCTTGCTCAGTAGATAATTGACTAATTTGCTGTACTTGCTTTTCTGTTAAGGCAAATAAATCTGACAGGCTCATTTGTAAAATATCACAAAGCTGCTCAAGGCGTTGCAAGGTAAAGCTTTGTGTGGAAAAAATACGTTTGATATTGGCTTCGCTCATCTCCAATTTAGCCGCAATATCTTTGTAAGTGAGCTGCTGTTGCCGCAATAGCTGTTTCAGGGTTTTATTCACCTGACTTATTTGACTCATACGTTCCCTCAACATATAAAACTTAAAAAAGGTATTATTTAACTATACCAAAAGTGTTAAAAGAGTATACATAACACAATAGTGTTTACCTATTGAATACTAAAGCTTAATGTCTGCTTCGTTCAAAACAATTAGTCATACATTAAAAGGAAGCACAATGAGACTTACAACAATAGCTTTAGTATTAACCCTGACCATTACATCTGTAACCGTTCAGGCAAATGACTCAACTCAACATAGCGGCCAAGCCAGCAAGCATTCCGTGTTAGCTGCTGGGCATGGCGCGGCATCGACAGCTAAAGTAGCGAGTGCGGTTGTTGCTGTGCCGCTAGTGGTTGCTGGCAGCGTGGCTTTAACAGCTGGAGTAGCCAGTGTTCACACGGGGGCATCTATTGCTGATGCAACGAGTAGACACAGACATCATGGCCCATTAATCATCACCGAAACCACCATTACTGCCGACCCTGCACCAAACAAAGTGATTATTATCCAGAATAATCAAACCGTTTTTCAACACCAGTAAATAAAGTGTTGTTGCCAACTTTGTTTGGCAACTTTCATCTTAAAAGGAATAAGACCATGAAATTTTTAAATATATTTATCCTATTAGGCCTATTCAGCGTATCTACTTGGGCTGGTAGCCAATCAAAAGAGCAAGCCGTTATCGCGCCGGAAAAAATAGTTACGTTTGCCAAAGATGTTGAAAAGTATGCCGCAGCCCAAGGAGCTAGAGCTTTTATCATTGCGCGAGTCGGCAGGCCTGCAAAGGACTTACCTAAAGGTATTCACTATACTCACACCGCCATCGCAGTTTATTCAAATATTACATTAGCCAGTGGTGAAAAAGCGCAGGGGTATGCTATCCATAATTTGTATCAGGTAGATGGCCAGTTAGATAGAAGCGAACTTGTACAAGACTATCCAGTAGATTTTTTCTGGGGCGCACAAGCATTAAAAGCAGGGATTATAATACCCAGTGATGAAATGCAAACTCGGCTGATTGAATTGATTGCTAGTGGCAAAAATGCCGATTTGCATAACCCTAATTACTCGGTAATTGCTAACCCAATGAATAGCCAATTACAAAATTGTACGGAACACACACTCGATTTGCTCAATGCCGCTATTTATCAAACGACTGATGTTGAAAAACTTAAAGCTAATGCTCGTGAACACTTCACTGCCCAACGTGTTAGAACAAATCGCTTTAAACTGATGCTTGGTTCAATGTTAATGGATGATGTAACGACGAAAGACCACAAAGGGAAAATTGCTACGGCAACTTTTGGCTCGATTTATAGGTATTTAGACCAAAATCAGTTAGCTCAACACAGTGTTAACTTATATGCCAATGGTGAAATAACGCATCTTTAACGAAAGGTATTGTATTGGTATACCTTTCGTAGTGAAAAGTGATACAAGCCTCGACGTGGTTTATTTTAAATCCACCAAGGGCTAATGTAGCAACAGTTCAACAACCTAACAGAATGATAAAAAGGAAAACAATCATGAAACTTCAAGCCCCAACAAAATCTTATACTTTAGCCTCTATCGCCGCATTAATCATTGGCGCAGGCGCTTATGGATTAGGTCTCTTCAATGCTGAAATGGCCCTTAACGAAAAAGGTTACTATTTATGTATTATTTTATACGGTTTATTCTCAATGGTGTCTTTACAAAAAACCATTCGTGACAAAGCTGAGGGTATTGCGACCTCAAAAATGTATTACATTATCTCTTGGGCATCAGCAGGTATTTCAATTGCATTGCTCGCCATAGGGTTGATTAATGCTGAATTATTACTGAGTGAGAAGGGATTTTATACGATGGCCTATGTATTAAGTATTTTTGCCGCAGTTACCGTACAAAAAAATGTGCGTGATAAGCAGGCCTTTGCGTCACAAGAAGTGATAACTGAAGAGCTACTATAAGAAAAGTTGATTACTGAGTAGGTAAGATAGAAAGTAGTCGGGAGCTTTGTTCTCGATTACTTTACGGTTAACTCCTAATAAATGACCGTGACCAGCACGCATTCTTTATAGTCAATAATTCGATTGACCACTTTTTATTTCACTAGAGATATAAGTTTGTAAGTACCGATTTAAAAGCAACGTAATGTAAAAAAGAAAACCCTGTAATTTAGGTGATTTTTTATTGCAGCTATGGGAATTGTGGTAATTATGATAATTGTGATTTTAACCAAGCCTTTGCAGCATCAATATCGTTAAAGGCTTGGTTTTTAAGACCCGCTTGGTTGTAGATTTTTTGGAACATACTTTGAGATAATGGTGGTGAGTCACAAGAGTTAGCGATAATTGCCAGTGCTTTAGTTGGGCCAGTTTTTACAACACTTAAGTGGTAATCTAAACCATCTTGTGTGGCTAATGACTCGCCTTTCAGTATCAGTAAAATGGCAAAATTGTGATAATCGACATCGTTTAAAATATGCTGTGAAAGCTCACGGTGCATTTGCCTAAAAAATTCTAAATTCCAGGGCCCCGTAGCATCAATGGTGATGATGTTATCTGCAACATTATATAGGCATTTACCATGTGGGCTGTATTCTGTTTTCAAGAGACACCTATGTCACGTGATTATTCTTCTTTATGTTCTGACTTAATTAATAAGTGCTTTAAGGCAATTTGTAAAGAAGGGTACTGAAATTTAAAGTTATTTGACAGTAATTTTCTGGGTATCACCTGCTGGCCATATATAATTAAATCGGCCGATTCTCCCATTAATAATCGTAATATAAAGCTAGGAACTCTAAACCAACAAGGGCGTCCAAGTACCTCACTTAAGGTTTCTGAGAACTCTTGATTAGTTACTGGCATCGGCGCTGTGGCATTAATAATGCCAGATAGAGAGTCTTGGTAGATTGCAGCTAAGATCACAGCAACCATATCATCGATATGTATCCATGACATGAATTGTTGGCCATCCCCGACTGGGCCGCCCAAACCTAATTTAAATGGAGTTAACATTTTTTGTAATGCGCCGCCGTTGTTGGCTAAAACAATTCCCGTTCTTAAAAGGCAAACTCTGGTTTTATCTGATTCTGCCTGTAGCGCGATTGCTTCCCACTTTTTACAAACTTGGTGGCTAAACTCGTTATAAATCTCCTGATGGCTTTCATCTATAGCGGATGAGCCTTGGCGACCATAAAAACCGATAGCACTACCAGAAATCAAGCAATGTGGCGGTTTGCTTGCCGCTTGGATTTTATTCACTAAATGTTGGGTGATTTGCCATCGACTTTGGCAGATAATCTCTTTTTGCGCTTGTGACCATCTCTTATCAACAATAGCCTCACCCGCTAAATTGATGACTACATCAATCTCGTTAAAGTTTACTTCATCAAGCGTGCTAATGAATTCAACTTGAACAGGAAGTTTTTTTGCCGCCTTTTTGGGGTGACGCGTTAACACAATAACGCGATCGACATTGAGGTGTTGAATCAATGCTCGGCCGATCAGACCGCTACCGCCGGTAATTAGAATATGCATTATGGCTCCCTAGGGGTAGGATAAACGGCAGTTAATCAAGACTAAACAGCTAAATCCTACTGACTTGATACGAAATGATTGGCCTTATGGATCTATTTATGTCGTTATATTATAGCGAGAAATCGTGATTAGACATAAACGAGGGTCAATAAAAAAGCTCCCGTAGGAGCTAATTTATCACTAGATAAGCCAGTTGGATGCGACTTAGTAGTAGGTATCTTCTTTATTGTGCGCTTGTGGGTCTTCAATAAGTTCTTCAAAGCCAACTTCAAAACTGTTGTTACTATCAGTATTTGCCATATAAATGGTGCGGGTTGAACCATCGATCCAAGTCACTGTGCCGCTACCTTTTTTGCTACCGCATTTCATGCCAATATGAATATCTTTAAATTCCATTGTTACCTCCTCGTTTGTTGTCGAACATCGAACAGTGCATTCGATTAAGCAAACTATGTTGATTATTAGAAAACTCCCAGTAGAAATAGTTCAAATATTCCGCAGGAAATGTGCTTTTTTTCGACAGGAATGCTTTATTATAAAGACAAAACTATGCAAATCTAGTGATTTTTAAGGATTGACGCTGATTCCTAAAACGGCTTGCTTGCTAGCCCCTGTTACCGCTGGAATGTTGCCATAAATATTTTTATCAAATGCCAAGGCTAACCAAGCAAATGCCATGGCCTCTAATGAATCACTATTTATATTTTTTGTATGAGTATTCACTATGCGGTGCCCGTTAAGCTTTTGATTTAAAAGTGAAACTAAGAAGTTGTTTTCAATGCCGCCACCACAAAGGTATACGTCAGATTTCGTACTTAATTGTTTGATTTCTTGCGCAATAGTTTCAGCGGTTAATGCGGTTAATGTGGCTTGAATATCGACCGCTTTTAATGTGCATTGGTCGGTAAATTTCGCTAACCAATGGGCATTAAAATACTCACGACCGGTACTTTTAGGTGCAGGTTGAATAAAGTAGGGATCACTGAGCATGGCATGTAGTAAATCTTGGCAAATGCGTCCTGACTTACCCCATTGACCTTGAGCGTCATAACGCCCTGATTGATGCTGACTAAACCAATAATCCATTAATGCGTTGCCAGGACCGGTATCAAAACCGCTGGTTTTATCCGGCGCATTTTTGGGTAGGAAAGTAATATTCGCAATACCGCCAATATTGACCACAAATACGTCTTTGTCATTCGCCGCAAAAATAGCTTGGTGGA
>JBFJQB010000013.1:0-33043 GCA_041616855.1 Cognaticolwellia sp.
ACTGATGTTCCCAAACTACCTAATAATACCGCCAGGGCAAGTTTTTTAATAATCATAAAATATTAACTTTATATACTTCTTTTAGTTATAATCGCGATAAATCGTTAAATATGGCGATACTCATCAAGCTTAGTAACGCTATAGTACCAAATTTAAAACCTATTTCTTGTATTTTTTCCGGTACAGGTTTCCCTGTTAAAAGCTCTATAGAATAGTAAAATAAGTGTCCTCCATCTAAAACAGGTAAAGGTAAAAGGTTAATTATGCCAAGGTTGATGCTAATTAACGCTAAAAAGGCTAAAAAGTAAACTAAACCATAATCTGCACTATTTCCTGCTCCTTGGGCAATAGATATCGGGCCACTTAAATTTTTCACTGATACGTCACCTGTGATTAACTTACCAATCATATCAAAACTTAAAGTCACTAAATTCCATGTTTTCACCACACTTTGCTCTAATGCATCAATGGGACCATACGTCTGTTCAAATAAATATTCTTTTGGGTATGGCAGTGATACCGGTTGTACCCCCAAAAAGCCAACAACCTTACCTTGGCGCTCTTTTGCTTCGGGTTTAACATTAAGTGTAAGTTCTTGTTTATTGCGCAATACCGTTATCTGAACACTTTGCTCGGGATAACGCTTAATTTCATCAGCAAACTTTTGCCACTGCCCATCAATACTTGCATCAGCAATTGAGAGTAACTCATCACCCACTTGTATGCCTGCTTTTTCCGCCGGACTTCCTTCGGCTACAACAGCTAGTTTTGCTAGCACCTTAGTGCGAAATGGCACGATACCTAAACTCGTAATAGAAGATTCTTTTTCCGGAGAAAATGCCCATTTTGTGGTATTTAAATTGAAGTCTTGATTCGACGAACGATCCACTGACTTGACCGTAAAGGTAACCTCGCTTTCACCTATTGCGCTGACTAAAGCTAAATTTACATCTTGCCAATCTCGCGTTTTCTGCCCTGAAACCGCGATAATTTCACTATTTTTCGGTAGTTGCGCTTCTGCAGCAATAGAGCCACCGATAACGTCACCAATAATGGGTTTAACGCTAGGTACGCCGATCAAAAACATCAAGTAAAATGCCACGATAGCAAAGGCAAAATTAGCAAAAGGCCCAGCAGCTATTATAGCGATGCGCTGATAAACAGACTTGCCATCGAATGTGCGATTGCGTTGCGCTTCGCTTACATCGTCGACGCGACTATCTAGCATTTTAACGTAACCACCTAGTGGTATCATAGCAATCACAAATTCGGTGCCATGACGGTCATACTTACGCCATAGAGCCTTACCAAAACCGATTGAAAATCGCTCTACTTGCACACCATTTTTACGTGCAACCCAGAAATGACCGTATTCATGTACGGTAATTAAAATTCCCAATGCAACGACGAAAGATGCGAGATTCCATATAAACTCTATCATGCTACTACTCTATAAATGCTCTAATGCTTGGGTGTTGTGATTAACGATTGTGCAAAAATTCTAACGTTTTTATCTAGCGCAACCACATCTTCAATTGAAGTTACCTTTTCTGAGACAAATTTATTCACAGAAGTTTCATTTATTTTCGCAATATCAGTAAATTTAATTTCTTCGTTCAAAAAAGCATCAACAGCAATTTCATTGGCAGCATTAAGGGCTGTACATGCGCCTTGGCCCTTTTTACAAGCATCAATAGCTAATTTAAGGTTGGGGTATTTTATAAAGTCGACCGCTTCAAACTCAAAAGATTTTGCTGAAAAGAAGTCAAAAGCTTCAACGCCAGAGTCAATACGTTGTGGAAAGCTTAACGCATGCGCGATAGGAGTGCGCATATCAGGGTTTCCCATTTGTGCAATGACCGAGCCATCTTTATATTGCACCATAGAGTGAATCGTACTTTGTGGATGCAAAACCACTTGAATATCTTCAGGCTCAAGGTTGAACAGCCATTTAGCTTCAATAAACTCAAGGCCTTTATTCATCATCGTGGCGGAGTCAACAGATATTTTACGCCCCATATCCCAATTGGGGTGTGCACATGCTTGTGCGGGCGTGACATGCTCGAGTTCATCCGCCTGCCATGTTCTGAAAGGGCCTCCAGAGCCGGTTAGCAATACCTTACTGACGCCTTCATTCGCTAAATCACAATAACCCGGCTGTTGCTGTGCCCTTAAAGGCAAACATTGAAATATTGCATTATGTTCACTGTCTATAGGCAGGAGTTGAGCACCTGATTGCTTGACCGCAGCAATAAATATTGCGCCAGAGGTTACCAAAGCTTCTTTGTTCGCTAATAATACTTTCTTACCCGCCTTAACCGCCGCTAAAGTGGGTAATAAACCAGATGCGCCGACAATGGCCGCCATTACCGTATCGGTAGTCACCTCTTGTGCGATACTTTCAAGCTCAGCAGTGCCCGAGCTTACGTCAATATCAGTTATTTTTGCCGTTTTTAATTTACTCGCAAGCGCTTCGGCATATTTTTCAGAGACCATAACCACTTGGTTGGGACGAAACTCTAGACATTGAGCAAACATTTCATCAACGCTAGAATGCGCTGACAAACTGACAATATTAAATTTTTCAGGGTGCAGGCGCACAACGTCTAGTGTGCTTTTACCAATCGAGCCGGTAGAGCCTAAAATACACAGATTTTGCATTTAATTTACCAACCCCAATATGCATAGCATAAAGCATATATCGGAGCTGTTGCCGTTAAGCTGTCAATTCGATCAAGTACTCCGCCGTGGCCCGGCAGTATCGAACCACTGTCCTTTACTCCGGCTTGACGTTTAAACATACTTTCATTTAAATCGCCCAACACAGAAATTGTGGTAATGAGCACGGTTACCGGAATGACAATTTTATATTGTTCGATAGTCCAATCAATAAAATAGCCAGCAATTGCCACCATAATACAGGCAAAAATAACGCCACCTAAAAAGCCTTCTAATGTCTTTCCTGGGCTAACATTCGGTAACAACTTACGTTTACCAATTGACTTTCCGACAAAATAAGCACCTACGTCAGCACTCCATACCATCAAAAACAAAAACATCAATAATTGTGCACCATGATAACTATCCACTTGGTAATCACTGCTTCTTAGCGCCATAAACGCTAACCATGTTGGAACTAATGTTAGCCAGCCAAAAAGCCCGCGCACTGAGCGGTGGCTTGACCAAAAGGCACTGCAACGTGGGTACAAGAAGGTTAAACCGGCAGACAACAGCCACCAAGCAACTGCTAACCACAGCACAAGATTGACTTGTCCAAGTAATAATTTGGGCGCTTGCCATAATTGCTCAATGGGTAACAAATACCATAATGTTGCTATGAGTGCCGAAGTAATAGTGACAAACGCGACACGATAGCGCTTGCTAGCACAGCCCATCAACGGGCCCCACTCCCAAGCGCCAATGGCCATAACAACTAACATTACTGCAGCAAAGTTAATTAGAGATAAATAAAAAATCGCCCCAATCGCAGCGGGTGCGAGCAATGATGCAGTGATAATGCGTTGTTTTAACAAACGATATTCCTTAATTTTCGTGGGTGTATTGTACTTTCTTTGTAATTATTTTTATTTACTAAAAGTGCAGCACCCTGACGTATTTTATTTTTTATTAGTGACTTGTTCACCGGTTTGACCAAAACGGCGTTCTCGTTGGTCATAGGTAGTTAAAGCTTGTATAAATTCTGTTTCATCGAAGTCTGGCCATAATACCTCAGTAAAATAAAATTCTGCATAGGCTGCTTGCCATAGCAAAAAGTTACTAATGCGATAATCACCACCGGTTCTGATTAATAAATCTAACTCTGGTAATTGCGCTAAACTTGTTTGCTCATTTAATGATGCTTCAGTAATTTCATCAGCGCTTAGCTCTTGACGTGCCACTTTCTCTGCTAATTTTTTGGCCGCATGAGTAATATCCCATCGTCCACCATAATTGGCAGCTATCGATAAAACCATGCCAGTATTTTCAGCAGTCAAGGCTTCAGACTCTTTGATCATCTGCTGTAATTTACTAGAAAATTTACTCAAATCGCCAATGACATTAAATTTAATACCATTTTTATGCAAGCGTTTAGCTTCTCTGGTTAAGACAAACATAAAAAGATCCATCAAAACACTGACTTCACTTTCAGGTCTTAGCCAATTTTCGCTACTAAAGGCAAATAATGTTAGCGCTTTAACACCCTGCTTGGCTGCAGTAGTGACTGTAGCTCTCACTGACTCGACGCCCGCTTTATGACCCGCTACCCGCTTTTTACCTCTCAACTGTGCCCAACGCCCATTTCCGTCCATAATAATGGCAACATGCTGAGGGATTTTCGCTGTTGGTGCTAACAATTGACTAGCTTTGTTTTCTGTTTTACTCACATACTCTCCATTGTAAGCGTAACGCTGAGTATTAAAATTTTTTCTTAGTCTATGCAAAAACGCCGTAGTCATTATCTACGGCGTCATGGATTAAGCAATGAAAACTTTAAATTTCCATTAATTCCTTTTCTTTTGCCGACAAAATGTCATCGACTTGTTTAATAAATGTATCAGTAATTTTTTGCACTTCATCTTCCGCTTGATGCATTTCATCTTCACTGATTTCTTTTTCTTTGTTCAAGGATTTGATATCAGAATTTGCATCACGACGAATATTACGGATAGCCACTTTACCGCCTTCAGCTTCTCCACGCACAACCTTAACTAAGTCTTTACGTCGCTCTTCCGTTAACGCCGGTAATGGAATGCGAATCAAAGTACCTTGCGAAGAAGGATTAAGTCCTAAATCAGACTTTAAAATAGCTTTTTCAACTGCGCCAATCATGCCTTTGTCAAATACGGTAATAGCTAAAGTACGCGCATCAGGCACTGAGATGTTACCCACTTGATTGAGTGGTGTATCCATGCCGTAATATTCAACAACGATATTATCGAGTAATGAACGATGTGCTCGCCCAGTACGTACTTTGTTCAAACTAATTTTTAATGACTCGATACTTTTCGCCATTCTTTCTTGAGCGTCTTGTTTTATTTCGTTTATCACTATGTTATTCCTGCACTAATTAATTTAAATTTTCAGCGTGATCGATGGTTGTACCTTCTTCACCGCCCATAATGACAGACTTTAACGCACCAGGTTTATTCATATTAAATACCCGTAACGTCATGCTGTGATCACGTGCTAAGGTGAAAGCGGCTAAATCCATCACTTGTAATTCTTTTTCTAATACTTCTTGATAAGACAAATGGCTATATAGCGTAGCATCTGGGTTAGCAACCGGGTCTTCTGAATAAATACCATCAACTTTTGTCGCTTTTAATACCACATCAGCCTCAATTTCTATACCACGTAGGCATGCCGCTGAGTCCGTGGTAAAAAACGGGTTACCCGTGCCCGCACTAAAAATAACTACTCGGCCAGATTTTAATAAGCTAATGGCTTCAGCCCAATTATAACGGTCACAAACACCCGCAAGGTCAATTGCAGACATTAAACGAGTATTAACAAAAGCACGGTGTAAAGCATCACGCATGGCCAAACCATTCATTACGGTTGCTAGCATGCCCATTTGATCACCTACAACTCGGTTCATGCCAGCCTCTGCGAGGCCTTTACCACGAAACAGGTTACCACCGCCAATAACTAAGCCGACCTGAATGCCCATTTCGATTAATTCTTTAATTTCTTGCGCCATACGATCCAGTACTTTTGGATCTATGCCAAAGCCTTCCTCACCCATAAGGGCTTCACCGCTAAGCTTTAAAAGGATTCGACGATACATTGGTTTGGGATTGATGCTCATGTAATAAACATTCCTTAAGAATTTTAAAATTAAAATAGCCTAGGCCTGATCGACCGCGGCTATTTTAATACGTTTAGCCACGGTTCGAAAGTCTAATATGAAAAAAGTCTATAGTAGAAGCTATTTATTGCTTTGTGAGCACTATTTAGTGTGATATTTAAACTGCCATGATAACTAATCAAAACCATGAATTCTGACAATTCAGCACAGTAAAATTGGGCTATAAAAAAAGCGCCATCAGGCGCTTTTTCAAAAGTACTTTAGCTTAGCTCAATTCAAAAAATGAATTAAGACTTAGCTGCAGCGATTTGTGCTTCTACTTCAGCAGCAAAATCTTCTTCTTTCTTCTCGATACCTTCACCAACTTCTAAACGAATGAAGTTAGATACTGAAATGCCTTTCTCTTTTAAGATAGCACCAACAGTTTTCTTAGGTTCCATGATAAAAGCTTGACCTGTTAAAGAAACTTCACCAGTAAATTTCTTCATACGACCAGAAACCATTTTTTCAGCGATTTCTTGTGGCTTGCCTTCATTCATTGCGATATCGATTTGAATCGCTTTTTCTTTTTCAACAACATCAGCAGGAACATCTTCAGGATTGATGTATTCTGGCTTGCTTGCAGCAACGTGCATAGCGATGTGCTTAAGTGATTCAGCATCACCTTCACCTGCAACAACAACGCCAATAGTAGCGCCGTGGCTGTATGAAGCTAATGCAGCACCTTCAATGTACTCTACGCGACGAACATTGATGTTTTCACCAATTTTTGTCACAAGCGTAATACGCTTTTCTTCGAATTGAGCTTGTAGCTCTTCGATCGTTGCTTTAGAAGCAAGAGCAGCGTCAGCAACTTCATTAGCAAAAGCTAAGAAGTTATTATCTTTTGCTACGAAATCTGTTTGACAGTTAACTTCAACTAAAGCAGCAACACCAGCGCCAGTTTTAATTAAGATAGTACCTTCAGCAGCAATGTTACCAGCTTTTTTAGCTGCTTTTGCTTGGCCAGACTTGCGCATGTTTTCAATTGCAAGTTCCATATCGCCATTAGCTTCTTGTAAAGCTTTTTTACAATCCATCATGCCCGCAGCTGTGCGTTCACGTAATTCTTTAACTTGTGCAGCAGTAATTGCCATGAAATTTTCCTCAATATAATAAGTTATCAGTAATTACCACAACAACCTGAGTTGCTGTGGTAATAGCAGCATAAAACGTTAGATAAAACTGAATTTATTCAGTTTCAACAAAACCGTCTTTTTCAGCTTGTACTGCAATGTTTTGCTCGCGACCTGAAAGAACAGCGTTAGCCGCTGAATCTAAGTATAAAGTCACAGCGCGAATCGCATCATCGTTACCTGGAACGATGTAGTCAACGCCATCTGGGTTTGAGTTAGTATCAACAACAGAAATTACTGGAATGCCTAAGTTGTTAGCTTCTTTAATAGAAATGTGCTCGTGATCAGCATCAATGATGAATAAAACATCAGGTAAACCACCCATGTTTTTGATACCACCAAGGCTTTTCTCAAGTTTTTCCATTTCACGAGTACGCATTAACGCTTCTTTTTTCGTAAGCGCTTCAAAAGTACCGTCAGAAGTTTGAGCTTCAAGATCTTTTAAACGTTTGATTGATTGACGAACTGTTTTCCAGTTAGTCAACATACCACCTAACCAACGGTGATTTACGTAGAATTGATCACATTTAATCGCTGCTTCTTTAATAGCATCGCTTGCTGCGCGTTTAGTACCAACAAATAAAACTTTACCTTTCTTCGAAGAAACGTTGCTTAATACAGCAAGAGCTTCGTTGAACATTGGAACAGTTTGTTCAAGGTTGATGATATGAACTTTATCACGAGCACCAAAAATGTATGATTTCATTTTTGGGTTCCAGTAACGGGTTTTGTGACCGAAATGAACACCGGCTTTAAGCATATCGCGCATAGAAACGTTTGGCATGTTTTTTCCTTTATGGGGTTAAGCGTTCATACATCCAATATACACGACCCTTGTAGCGACTTACTTATCGTAAATTCGCTGAGCACCCCGGTATACCTTTGCTAGATGTATGTGAGTTTAGTTTTAATGTGTTGAATTTTTCAACACCGTTTAAGGTTAAAAAGATTTGAACAACCCATCAAAGATTTGGACAAACAATTTAACGGCGCACTTTATACCATAAACACCAGCAATTGACCAGTTTAAAGCTAAAAATCCTTGCTAATCATTTTTTATTTTACTAAGGACTAGGATCTTTAATTACAGCGCGTTAAAATTAGTTTACTTTTTTCATCAAGCTAATTAAATCATGTCACTGAACACAGCAAATGCAGAACTTTTTTATATCTACGATAGCCATTGCCCATGGAGTTACGCCTCTACCGTATTAGTTGAACAGGTATTAAGCGCTTTCCCGTCTATTACTTTCAGAGCGATGCATGTAGGTTATTACGACGGCGACAATAAAGTTTCACCAACGACTATTACTGCCGTGCGAGAATTAAGTCAGGTGCCTTTTGGCGCAAATTATATTGACACGTTAAATTACACAAAAGACTCTACCCTAGCGGCTAATTTAATGGCCTGGGTGCAAAATAAGTCAGCAAAATCTGCTTTTGAGTTATTAACTAAACTACAGCATGCACACTTTGTTTTAGGTAATGAGCTCACTGATAAAGAAAGTGTCATTGACATTATTGATGAGCTAAAACTGTCACCTCCAGCAAAATGCTTACAATCTAATAAGCTCACCAAAGATGCTGAATTTGCCATTCATGATATTATTGAAATACAAGAGTTGATCGGTACGCAAGCCATTCCTGCGATGCTGTTAGCTTACAATGAAAATTTAGTGTTATTAAATCATAATCTATATTTAGAAGATCCAAGTGCAATTGTTGATGCCGTGAAGATTGAGTTAGAGAAATTATCATAGTTAACAAATTAGTATTAACGGATAAAGATTAGTCTAAATCATCACAGGTTATAGCACTGCATATTGCCTGTGATGCCATTAACCTTCCCCTTTAGGCCTTCTACTTCAAATAGCATTACAACAATTAATTAATCTATCTAGTGCTTTACGATTGGGAAAAATCATAAAAGCATGTAAAATCACAAACATTATATATTAACACTCGCTAGCACCTGATGTTTTTGCCGTTGCATCCAAAACAAGTCAAAACATATATGCTTGCTAGTGACATTAAAAACACAGCCACATTGAGGTTTTATGACAATCACAATAAAAGATCAGCAAGAAATTGAAAAAATGAGAATTGCGGGAAAGCTTGCTGCAGAAGTATTAGAAATGATAGAACCTCATGTTAAAGCGGGTGTTACTACTAACGAATTAAATGATATATGTGCGGAATACACCGATAAAGTACAAGGCGCGATTTCAGCGCCATTAAATTATCATGGTTTTCCAAAGTCAATTTGTACTTCTGTTAACCACGTAGTTTGTCATGGTATTCCTGATGACACGCCATTAGTTGACGGCGATATTATTAATATCGACATTACTGTGATTAAAGATGGCTACCATGGTGATACCAGTAAAATGTTTTTAATTGGCGAGACATCACCCGAAGATAATCGCCTCTGTCGTATTACCCAAGAAGCGCTTTATATTGGTTTGAAAAAAGTTAAACCTGGCAACACCTTTGGTGAGATCGGTACAGCGATACAAAAATTCATCAAAAAATCTGGTCGTTATTCAATAGTCAAAGAATATTGTGGTCATGGCATCGGCAAAGAATTCCATGAAGAGCCGCAAATTGTTCATTACAAAAACAACGACAATGAAAAAATGTTAGAAGGCATGTGTTTTACCGTTGAGCCTATGATTAATTTAGGCCGTGCTAATACCCTGCTCGATAAAGAAGATAACTGGACGGTGTATACCTTAGATGGTAAAAAATCGGCGCAATGGGAACATACCGTGGTAGTCACCAAAACAGGCTGTGAAATTTTAACCTTACGTAAAGATGATACTATAGCGCGTATACTGCATAACTAAAATTTTTGTTAGCGCTAACACGTTCAGGTTTATATAAATGAAAAGCTAACGGTAATATTGATAAAAAATGAGAGCTTATTGTTGAATACAACACCATTAATCCCGGAAAAATACAGTGACGCTCTCGCCGTTAGCGCCCCTCCACTAAGCAGTTCACAAATTTGTGCCCTTAGTAAAGATTTCCAGCAGTGGCAACATGAACAATTTCCTATTAGTGAAGTGACCTCTCTCGTGGCAGCAAGAGCTCACTATGTTGATCTTATTTTAACTAAGCTTTGGTGCCAGCACCATTTAGATGAATTTCAAATTAGTTTAGTAGCCGTTGGCGGTTATGGCCGAAAAGAGCTCCACCCCTACTCTGATGTCGATATTTTATTACTTACTCAAGATGTCATAGCAGATGAGCTAGCAGAAAAAATATCCACGTTTATCACCCAACTATGGGATGTTAAACTGGATATTGGTCACAGTGTTCGCAGTATCAAAGAATGTCTGAATCAAGCCATAGATGATGTCACCATCGCCACAAATTTGATGGAAATGCGACAAATATGTGGCAATGAAGCGTTAGTGTCACAATTACAACCTTTGTTGATAGAAGATATTTTTTGGACTTCTGAAAAGTTTTTTATTGCCAAACGTAATGAACAATACCATCGCCATCAGCAGTATCACGGTGCCTCTTATACCCTAGAGCCCAACCTGAAATCTAATCCGGGTGGTTTACGGGATATTCAAACCATAGGTTGGGTTGCCAAACGTCACTTTATGGCAGATACCCTAGAGCAACTCATTGATCATCACTATTTAACCACCAATGAATTTTTCGAACTGCTTGAATGTCAAGATTACCTATGGCGTATGCGCTGTGCATTGCATTTTATCGCTGGCCGTAATGAAAACCGCTTACTGTTTGATTATCAAGCAGACGTAGCTGAATTAATGGGCTTTGGCGATGGTGGTAAGCTAGCTATCGAACGTATGATGAAGCGATTTTTCCGGATCATTTCTCGAATATCAGAGCTTAATAAAATGCTATTACAGCATTTTGAATACGCAATTTTAAACGAGAAAAAACACAGTAAAGAAATTGTGCTCAATGATGACTTTGTCATTATTGATGGCCAAATCAAGGTGTGTAATAAGCGTGTTTTTACCCGTTCCACCATGATCATGGAAATGTTTTTACTGATAGCGCAACACAAAGAAATTACCGACTTACACCCAGAAACCTTGCGTTTAATGCGTAATGCTCGCCGACGTTTAGTTTCAGGTATGGTCGACTACCAGCGTTGCCGTGAAATATTTATCGCCTTAATAAAACACCCTAGAGGCTTAGGCTTAGCATTTACACTAATGCACCGACACTCCATTATAGGTGCGTATTTACCGCTATGGCGCAATATTGTCGGCCAAATGCAATTTGACTTATTTCATGCCTATTCTGTCGACGAGCATAGTTATCGTTTATTGAAAAACTTATATCGTTTCAGTCAACCAAAACATAATGCTGAATACCCCTTATGCAGTAAAATTGTTCAGCGTGTTCGCAAGCCTGAACTATTGTACTTTGCCGGCATATTTCACGATATTGCCAAAGGTCGTGGTGGCGACCACGCAAAACTTGGTGCAATTGACGCATTAAACTTTGCCAAAGTCCATAAATTGGGTGATCACGATGGCCGGATGATATCGTGGCTAGTAGAAAAACATTTATTAATGTCGGTGACCGCGCAGCGACGAGACATATCAGACCCCGAAGTGATCAAAGCGTTCGCTGAGATTGTTCGAGATGAAGCTCATCTTGACTACTTATACTGCTTAACTGTTGCCGATATGCGCGCTACTAATGAAAGTTTATGGAATAGTTGGAAAGCCAACTTACTGGAAGATTTATATTATAGTACTAAAAGAGCCTTTAGACGTGGCCTTGAAAAGCCAGTCGATTTAAGAGCGAAAATTAGAGAGAACCAACAACAAGCTATTGAGATTTTAAAAACCCAAGCGGTTGACCAAGAGCGCTTACCTCAATTGTGGAAAGAATTTAAAGCCGATTACTTTTTACGCTATTCTCCTGAACAAATTGCTTGGCACTTTCAGCATATTTTGTCACATAATAAAGCGAAACCTTTGGTCATTATTAGTCCAAAACCTTATCGCGGTGGCACAGAAGTATTTGTTTATACCAAAGATAAACCTAATATATTTTTCAATATCGTTTCATTACTTGGGGCGAAAAAGCTCTCAATTCATGATGCAAAAATCACCACCAATAAATCAGGTTATACCGCAAATACCTTCGTGGTGTTAGATAACCGTAACAAAGCTATCAATGATAGCGCTAGAGCGTTGAGCATAGCCCGTTCATTAAGTGTCAGATTAGCGTCAAAGCAAATTAAGATAAAACCAAAACCTATTGCGAAACGTTTTCGACAATTTAAAGTGCCAACCCATGTTAGTTTTATTGAAAGCACAACAAAAAATCGCACGATGTTAGAAATTGTCGCTTTAGATCATCCGGGCTTATTGGCGAATATTGCCACTATATTTCAAAAATGTAAGGTACAAATACACTCTGCTAAAATTACCACCTTTGGCGAAAAAGCAGAAGATGTCTTTACCGTTTCAAATATAGACAACCAAGCACTAACGAACGAGCAAAAAGACGTTTTAGAAGCAATGCTTTGCGCTGAAAGTCCACGATAAATTTTACCAAATGAATACTAGGAACCTCTGATGTCAGAATTACAAAAAATTATTGAACAAGCATTTGAAGAACGCATGAACATCACCCCTGCCAGCGTATCCTCTGAAGTAAAGCAAGCGGTTTTAGATGCAATAGCCGCATTAAATAATGGCTCTGCTCGTGTCGCCGAAAAAATTGCCGGTGAATGGGTTGTACACCAATGGTTGAAAAAAGCGGTGCTACTCTCATTTAGAGTTTGGGATAACACAGTTATTGATGGCGCAGAAAGCCAATTTTTCGATAAAGTACCGATGAAATATAGCGATTACACGCACGCTGATTTTGAAGCCGACGGTGTGCGAGTGGTGCCCGGCGCGTCAGTTCGCACCGGTAGCTTTATTGGAAAGAACGTAGTGATAATGCCAAGTTTTGTTAACATCGGCGCTTATGTAGATGAAGGCTGTATGGTAGATGGTTGGGCAACTGTCGGCTCTTGTGCACAAATTGGTAAAAATGTACATTTATCTGGTGGTGTCGGTATTGGCGGCGTACTTGAGCCTCTGCAAGCTGGCCCAACTATCATTGAAGATAATTGCTTTATTGGTGCTCGTTCTGAAATTGTCGAAGGCGTAGTCGTTGAAGAAGGTGCGGTTATTTCAATGGGGGTATATATCGGCCAAAGCACCCGTATTTTCGACCGTGAAACTGGCGAAACCCATTACGGCCGTGTACCAGCAGGTTCAGTGGTTGTTCCTGGGAACTTGCCTTCAAAATGTGGCACATATAGCCTATATGCCGCGATAATTGTTAAAAAAGTTGATGCTAAAACTCGTGCTAAAGTCGGTATTAATGCTTTACTTCGCTCGGTTTCTGAAGAGTAAGTCCCCTTCGGTTATTTAACATATATTGCCTAATGCGCTAAGGGCATTAGGCAATATTGTTGCACTTATTGTTAAAAGCAGTATAACTTTATTTGTCAGTGCTGTTTTTTTGACGCTTTGCTTATTAGCCAAACCAACCTGATCGCTTTAATTAAAAATTCACACCGAAATCATAGTTCCCCTTATTTAAATTCACTGTAAATCCTACGGATTTTTTAATTATAAATCAGAAGGTTAAACTGTCATTTAAACTAAAACATATAATCTAATCTAGTCAAAATTATAATTGGCATAACCTTTGCGATAGTGATGATAAGACCTTTTAATCATTACAAGCATTATGAAAAACATACCTACCCTGATCATTATTTTTATTGTTAGCTTGCTAACGGCGTGTAGCTCAACACAAAAGGTCGCAATCAAGAAAAAACCACTGATTTCAGATCACCACTTGATGCTTAGCTTATTAAACCGCGCAATAACTCAAGATCAGCAAATGATGTTAGCATTCAAGCAGCAGCGCGAACACTATCAATCTTCTTTCTTTGTTAATAGCATTACGATCAAAGGACCCAAAGCAGTTAACACAGCTACAAAGCGGGCAAAACACAGTTACAGCAAGTTAATTGCACAAGACTTCAATTCTGTGCAAATTAGTGGCCCCAATTAGAACTTAGACTTATAACTAGACTGTAGATATGAAAACAAGCTGAAAAAAGCAGTATTAATACTTTTCCCACGGCCAATTAAACTCATCAAATACTTGTTGCCATTGCTGATCAAATCCGGCCTGAATCGACAGCGCTTGACCAGTGATTGGGTGAATGAAATCTACTTTTTTTGCTATTAGCATTAGGCGTTTAAAACCAAAGTATTCGCCAAAAAATGGATTTTGTTTATTATCACCATAATTGATATCACCAATAATTGGATGACGTAAATGGGCAAGATGTCGCCGAATTTGATGTCTGCGTCCGGTATAAGGCTGACATTTGATTAATGAATAGCGCACACTTGAATACTTGCCCAATGGTTGAAGGATTGAGCTCGTGGCTATTGATTGGTAATTGGTTTGCGCACTTTGCGGCTCTTTATCTCGGCTAACATTTTTATCGCCCAACTCATCCAGTTTTTCTTTTAATGGATGGTCAATTATTCCGGAGTTTAACAAATGTCCACGGGTTAAGGCGTAATAAGTTTTTTGAATATTTCTATCACTAAACGCTTGCCCCATTAAACGCGCCACATCTTGTGTTAAAGCAAACAACAAAACACCAGAGGTTGGTCTATCAAGTCGATGTAAAGGGTAAACATATTGGCCAATTTGATCACGAACCAATTGCAAGGCAAAATAAATTTCGTCTTTGTCCATAAAGCTTCGATGCACAAATAGCCCTGCGGGTTTATCTACTGCAACAAGATATTCATCTTGATATAAAATATTTAATATCGGTTTATCAACAATTACCGTACCAGCACTTTTAATGGTCATGCGATTTAATTCTACTTTCAATGCTAAATTTATTTACTCAGGCGATTGGCTAACTAAGCACAGGTGAAATGCCGCTTTTGTTCTCCACTTGTGCTTGTTCGTGTAAGATAAACGGTGGAGTTAACGTGCTAATGTCCCTATAATAGCGCGCCATAGCAACTTATCTCAACTTTTTATAGCGATAGTCTTATTCTATGAGTACAACTTCAGACACTATTGGTTCAATTTCAGCGTTACTGAACCTATCAGGTTCACAATACCGTATTTACGATATTGGACGACGAGTAGATAACATAACAAATGAGCAATTTGAAAAAATTGAAGCTGCTCATCTTCCTTACCCTTATCCAATCCAAGGCCATGCTTTGCTCGCTATTGCATTTTGGCAACAGCAATCCACATGCCCGTATTTATGGTTTGTCAAACTACCGTTAGATGAAAGAGGCTTGTTAAATCAAGGGGCTAGAAATCATTTTATTGCCATTATTATTGAAGCCTTAGGTGAGAACCTCTCGGTAGACCCAAGCGAGCAACAAGAAGCTTTACTGAAAAAAAACCCTTACCACTTTACCCCTGCCCAATATAAATTAGCGGCAATAAACAGCGCGGTATCAACGTCGTTAATACAGCCGCCTAGCAAGTTTTATCTGCCAGCAAAAAATTACTTATCTGGTGTCAATGGTTGGCAAGCTTGGCAAGAAATTGGTGTTCAAGGTTTATCAGATTTTGCTTTTCGTTTGAATGAAACAAGCAATAGCGAGACATTAGCCAAGGCTTTGAAAGAGCTGCCTGAACAAGTACTGGTGCCCTTATGCTCAGCACTAGAGAACATCAATTTACCAGCAACTGTTATCACACAGATAATAGCACGCTTTAAACAAGCGCAGGCCGCTAACAATAATGTCATCGTTATTGCCTTATTGCGCGCACTGGCATCAAGTACTCAAGCGCCTTTAACTGAAAAAACACTCACTGATCTAATCGCTAATCAATCGTTAGATGAAGATATGTTGATCATTATTGCCGGTCGTTTATGGCCTATTTTGAGTGATGAAAACACACTTTTTAGCTACCTAGAACAGTTAACGAAAGATAATGATAACGAATTGTTTTCGGCAATATTTAAAGATTTAGTTGCTATACCACTTATACGCCCCGTACTATTGCAAGCAATACGTTCACCAAAACGCAGCCCCGATTTGGCCCAAGCCATTGGCACGCTGTTTCAACCATAGGCATTGTCATGGAAAATATATACTATTTACTTTTTATCGGCCTAGTGTTTTGGTATTTCGTATACCTGAGAAAGGTCGCTGAATATGCACGTAAACATGCGGATAAATATTGTAAACAAGAGAACTTACAATTTTTAGCCATAGCTCGACAATCCAGTCACCTTCGATTTTCTAAACGTTTGGGCCCGCACTGGCTGAGTAATTTTGATTTTGAGTTTAGTGGCGACGGTGAATCAAGCTACCATGGCACGATGACACTTAGAGGTTATAAACTCGACAATATTGACACGCCTGCATACCGAGTTAACTAACACCTCATTAGCGCAGCGAATTAATTGGTTACCCAAGCGAGTGCAAGCAGTTAATTTTTATATTGATCTAGGCAGCGTTTACCACTATCAACTAACTTATTTCCGGAGGTTCTGTGCAACTTATTAAGTCTCTATTTTGCTGGCACGGCTTTGACAACCGACAACGTTTTATCTGTATTATGATGAGCAGCTTCTTGGCATTTATTATTTTCAATGAAAGCTTAAATGATTTTAAATTAAGCACCATCGCCATTCTACTCCTGTGCACATCAGCATGTCTCGCAACAACCCGACGCCGACTTCATGATGCACGATTACAAAAAAACTGGATATTAGCCCCTGCCGGTAGTTTTTTAATAGCAGGCTTATTCATTGTTTATATTGAACATAGTGCAAGTTACTGGCTATTGTTATTGCCGTTATTGTTAGCATTACTACTTTTAACTTACCCAAGTCGGCAGCCAAGAAACTATATTCTTGGCTATAACGGTCCGGTTGATTTAACGGAATTCCAATTGACCGAAAAAGTTAAGCAGCGCAACAACCAACGTGTTGAACCGACGATGAACGGACTAAACATCCCCCTTGCTTCAACCACTGAAACTCGCCACTCTTCACCTACTTATAACGTTGAACGAACACACTCAACAACTGACACTGTCCAAAGTACTAATGCACAACATCAGGATGATATTGGTGAAGCAATTCGTTTAGCGCTTTTTAGCCAGAAAAATTCCCGAGTCACTATTACCGTCATCAGCGCTTTATTCATATTAGCATTGTTGATATCAATGATATTTTCGCGCCCGACAGCAATTGAAAAGCCGACTGAGCAGACAATAGAAACAGCAGAAGTTACCAGCCCGTTTCAACATCAAGTAACACTACCGGATAACTTCTCCTTAATGATGTCTTCAGATCACGCTTTGGTCGTTAATTGGCAGGCTAATGTTGAAGGAAATCATGAAGTGTGGTCGTTAGGCAGCGCTATGGGTGATAAAAAATGTCAAAGTATCGCTTTCGATAAAGGTGAAGCAATACGAACCTTTCGTGTTCGCGTGGCGGATAATAGCTATTTCGCTTACTTTTCACCATTAGACACGAAGTCGTTAATTAAAAATCTCGCATTTAAAAACAACTTTACGCTTTGCGGCTACAGCTTCTCATTAAAAGGCAGTCAAGCCACGTTAGGAAAATCGAATTTTTATGCAAACTTAATAGAATATTGATGTCATTAAGTTAATGATTAATCCTCTGATTTAAAAGAATTATTTTATATATGGTTTATATATAATTTATTTCTGGGATATTTTCGTTATTAGCAGATCATGACTGAGCGCTTTTTCTTTACTTATATCATTTAAAAAATATGTTTTTTAAATGATAGGTGAGCAACAGCAGCAATAGTTAGGCTTTGAATGGTGACAGTATTATATTGATTCATTACTAAGGCTATAACTTGGATAGGCTGCACAGTAAATTTTAAACGAAAAAAAATGCGACTCAAAGAATCGCATTTCTATAACTAGCTTATATGCTTCCTGCATAAAAATATAATGATCCCGCTTCATCCGTAAAGAGCCATCCTTAGCCTTTCCTAGCAAATCATTTGCTGTCCACATTTTCCCTCACAGTAACTATCCTAGTTACATCAATTGTCTGCTCTCATCTTCCTGACGACTATTCCTTGACAATTTTTCCTTCTATCCTTGCGAGACATCCAATCTCTTCGCTAAACTAAGCGTCCTTTTGGTATACCTTTACCGTTGTTCATAATCCCTTGGTCTTCCTGACAGTTGTAATAATAGACCAAATGCGAACTTTTCAAAGTAAGTAATTTAAAAAAATATCCACCACTCAGTACTTGCGAATAAAACAATAAATATAAAGCACATAAAAACAAAGAGTTACAATACAGTAGAGGGTTTATTTACAAAAAGTTAACAATATATCCTACATCGATGTAGGATATGTCTTACAACGCATGGTCGTATTTAGGCGATTAAAATTAAATTTTGGTAGGGTTTAGGCTTCAATTCTACAGTTTGGACTTTTTAGCATTATGTTAAAGTCAGCGGCTAACTAAGTTTGACTATTTATCGTTAACTTTCCACGGGGTCTCGATAACAAACCATTAAAGAACCAGAGACGTTACCAACCACAACTTCTTTGATGAATTGATAGTGGACATCTTTAAAGAATGCTTTATATTTTTTACTGGTCGCGTAAACGGCAACCCCTTCACTGTCTTTGTGTTCCGCTAAAATGGTGTTCACTGCCGCCATCAAATAATGTCCGAAGCCGTGATGTTGATGCAATGGATGAATGGCAATAAAAGACAACATATGAAATTTCTTCAAAGGCACTGCTGCTAACACAGTTCTTTCTTTTTCAATCATTTGTTTAGTGCCAAAATAGCCAGCACCAAGCAACATTTTCAAACGCCAATGCCAAAATCGTTCAGATGACACGCCTTCTTCTGGGTTATTTAGGCAGGCAACACCAACCATAGTTTCTCCCAGATACAGACCAATCATCGGCTGTTTTGCTTGCCAAAAAGCATTTAGCTCTTCGCGAATAGATGCACGTAAACGTTGTTCGTAATCACTTTTATCAGCAGAGAAGATCTCAAGAAATACCGGGTCATCATGATACGCTTGATATAATAACGATGCGGCTAATTTCAAATCTTCAGCTGCAAGGTAAGCGGCTTTGATATCGACATTGGTTTTATCAATGGCTGCTGATGGCATTTAGACTCCCTCATAAATGGTGCTATTTTTTATTATTTTTATGCTCTCACCTTATCAGGATATTAGAAATCAGGTCAAACTTTATCGCGAAGCCCAGAAAAAAGTCACGTTATACTAGTTAAGCAAGCGCTTTAGAAAAACTAAATAACGTAACTTTACAGGGCCTTATTTGCTTTTAATTTTTATCCGTTCGGCGGCGATAAAGCACTATGAATAATGAACTAAAGAGCAACCATAGGCTCGCACCACCGTGTTCGTGATAGTACTCTACTTCAATATATTCAGGGTCATAGTCACTACTTTCTAAAGGTAGTGCGTAAAGCGCATTACTGTCGTTTGAACTATAAGTGGCTACCACATCACTATACCCCACCTCATAAAGATCAATTAACACATCGTAATGATCAGGGATATAACCCGTGTCCAGTTCAGTAAAAACCTCAAACTCATCGTCGCTATCTTCTCCGGTGATAACAAAATCATCCGTTGAAAAATACAACTCCCAAGGACCGCCATTCTGACTTAGGTATAAATCAGCGTAAACCAGCGCCTGTTCGTTCGCCACTGGCGATAAAATATCAGCATCAAAGCTAACACTAAAGCTTTGATAGTAACCATCCTCGTCGATATCCGTAATAAGTTGACTGTAGCCCGTGTAAATGGAAAAGCTGTGATGCAACGCTGTATTATACTCAATATTTTGGTTCAATATTGAAGATGCTAATCGCTGTTTTTTTTGTTGCTGTTGACGTAAACGAGTGACCTCAGTTCTGTTCATTCCTTTTAGAGCTAAAGTTCTTTCGGGTATATTTCCTTGTGCAAGCAAAGCGACTTTACTTTCTTCGCTCTTAGGTAAGTTAATTTTTAGTCCACCGATAGAATGACTTTCGCTTACAACATTGCTCTGTGTTTGTGCAAACGACAATTGGCTGACCGTTAACAATAACGCCGCAGAAAAATTCAGTGTAAATTTTTGATTAAACATATTAAGCACCTCCATATATAGTATGGCTGTCATTTAACCTCAGTTATGCTGAACCGAAACTGAACACATTTCGGATAACGTGTTAATTATTATCAATATTGAGCAAGGCATTTATGTTCAGAAACCATTCAGCTTAGATCTTTTAAACTGTCCGCTACTTGGATTACATCAACCATTCTTTTACACTGTTTACTCTTATCGTGTTGATTAGGTACCACAATGAAAAAACAATTATTTATTCTAAGCGTGATAGCGTCGTTAATAGCAAGCCCGGTATTTGCTAAAATAGAGGCTGCGCCCAATAGTATGATGATTGTAAAGGCTAAATACGGCCAATCGAGTAACACTAAATCGATAAATGCCCGACAAGCCGCTCGTCTCGTCAAAAAAAAGTTTGGTGGTAAAGTGTTAAAAGTGAGCATTAGTGGCTCTAAAAGCAATCCAGGTTACCGAGTGAAGTTATTAAAAGTTAACGGACATGTTATTTCTGTCTACGTTGACGCCAAATCAGGTCAAGTATCAGGGTACTAATCAATGCGCATATTACTCGTTGAAGACGATGAACAATTACAGCAACATGTTAAAGACCATTTAATCACCGCTAAATATAGCGTTGACGTGGCAAGTGATGGTGAATCCGGTTTATTTCAAGGGCAAGAATACCCCTATGACGCCGCTATCATTGATTTAGGCCTTCCAAAACTTGATGGCGTGAGTGTGGTTAAATCCCTACGTGCACAAGGCTTTACTTTTCCGATATTAATTTTAACCGCCCGTGGCAGTTGGCAAGACAAAGTATCTGGGCTAGACGCCGGCGCCGATGATTATTTAACAAAACCTTTTCATATTGAAGAGCTAATTGCGCGATTAAATGCCTTAATTCGACGCAGTGCTGGCCAAGCAAGTCCCCTGATTGAAAATGGCCCATTTGCGATAAATACCGTTAGTATGCAAGTGAGTGTCAATCAACAAACTATTTCTCTTAGTAGTTATGAATACAAATTATTTGAATATTTGATGCATCACTTAGGTGAAGTAAAATCAAAAACGGAATTGACCGAGCATATCTATGATCAAGACTTTGACCTAGACTCAAACGTCATTGAAGTTTTTATCCGCCGTTTACGCAAGAAGCTTGACCCTGAGAATCGATATCAGTTTATTGAAACCTTACGAGGCCAAGGATACTTATTAAAAAACTTAACCCAGCTGAGTGCAGATTAATTGCCCCTCTAAAATTAATCTTATGCCGTATAAAACCGACTAATAAAAAGGTAAATTTTGTTGCTTAAGTCGCTAAAAAAGTCGCTAAACTCGTTAAAAACTAGAGTACTATTTAGTGCCTTATTAATGATTTTTATCTTATTACCCATTGTTGGGTTAATCATTAGTAATGCCTATGAAAAACACATGATTGCTAGTTTAGAAAACGAGCTCTCGGCATATTCATACTCAATATTGGCAATTGTTGATGTTGAAGATAATACGCTTATCATGCCCGAACAGTTATTAGAAACCCAATTTAATGTTAGCCAGTCCGGTTTATATGCGGTGCTAAGCACTAGCTCAGCAGCAATGCAAAACAGCACGACAGCACAAGTACCTGCTTCGACAGAAAAGCTTTGGAGCTCACAATCATTATTATCGCCATGGCAGGCAGAAAACTTTCAACACCCCAAGTTAGGAGAAAGCGCTTTTTATCAAGCAGAGCTTGCAGCACAACCACACTTTGTTTATAGCTTAAGTGTCAGTTATGGCACTGAACAATCGCCATTACCGATGACATTACACATCATAAAACAACAAGATGACTTAACTTTGATGATGGCCGAATTTCAGCGCCAGCTATTATTAGGATTAGCAGGCTTAATGGTGGTGCTACTTTTGTTCCAATATCTATGGTCATTATGGACATTAAAGCCATTAAAAACTCTGCGTACTGAACTACTTGATGTCGAACAAGGTAAAAGAGAACGTTTAACTGGCGTTTATCCCACTGAGCTTAGCCAAGTTACCCAGCAACTAAATTTACTGTTAAATGCCGAACAAAAGCAACGCCAACGCTATCGTAATGCCTTATCAGATCTTGCCCACAGTTTAAAAACACCATTGGCGGTAATGCAAACTCAGCGCGAACTAACGGCACTCACTCATGAACAACTCAATATCATCAACACTATTATTGAACATCAATTGCGTAAAGCCCAAAGCGCAGGCCAATCCTCATGGCATTTAGGTACAGTGATAGCCCCGATAGCGAAGAAATTAATTAACAGCTTAGAGAAAATATATCGTGACAAAGCGTTATTATTTAATATCAATATTCCTGCTGATTGTAACTTTAAAGGCGATGAAGCGGATCTCTTAGAAATACTCGGCAACTTATTAGATAACGCCTGTAAAGCAGCAAAGCAAAAAATTCAATTAGATATTAACCACCAAGCCAATATGCTTGTTATCGTTATTCAAGATGATGGCGCCGGCATTGCCCCTGCTTTACGAGCAGATATTTTACAACGGGGAACAAGAGCAGATACCTACCAACATGGTCATGGTATTGGCTTAGCAATCGTCAGAGATTTAGTTCACAGTTACCAAGGCAGCTTACTTATTGACACATCAGAGCGATTAAAAGGTGCAAAGTTTACCCTCACATTTCCATGATAGAAAGATATGTTATTTAAATGTTTTTCTGTTCAGCTAACGTTCAGTTTACAGCGGTTACTATGACAACCATAACTTAAAAAGTCACTTGATATAGCTTTCTATCAGCGACCTTTTAATCATCCGATATTAAGGAGTGGTAACATGAACACATTTAAATTTAGCAGGTCACTGAATTATTTCATCCTATCTCTATCAGGTGCTCTGGCATTTTCGGTAGCCAGTTTTGCTGCGAGCAATACCAACGCAACTTACTATGGACCAAACGCTGAAGTAAATGAAGCTGAACAAGTAAGTCTCAACAACTTCAGTGCTGCAGAGCTAGAGCAAATACTAGCACCTATCGCTTTATACCCTGACACATTACTCACCCACATCCTTATGGCCACAACTTACCCAATTGAAGTGGTTGACGCGGAACGTTGGTTAACTAAAAACCAACATTTAAGTAGTCAAGAGCTTGTTGATGCGGCTGAAGACAAAGATTGGGATGCGAGCGTTAAAGCACTGCTGCCCTTTCCTAACGTGCTGAAAAAGCTAAGTGAAGATTTATATTGGATGCGTAATTTAGGTGATGCTTTTTTACAGGATGAAGCCCAGGTGCTTGCAAGTGTGCAAAGGTTACGCAAACAAGCAGATCAAGCCGGTAACCTTGATAGTATGGACAACGTCAAGGTTATTAGAGAAAGCCGCACGATAATCATTGAACCCAGACAGCCCGATATTATTTATGTGCCTTATTATGACACGCGAGTAGTTTATGGCCATTGGCGTTGGTCACATTATCCGCCTATTTTTTGGCATCACCCTGTGCACTATGCTTCACATCATGGGCCTTATTATTGGCATAATCCCGTACATCTTACTGTCGGCTTGTTTTTTGGTGCCGTACATTGGAACAATCATCATGTGGTTGTGCACCACCATAAATCTCGATATTACAAACGTCATAGCAAAAATAAAGTCGCTACGAGCCACCAAACAAAGCGTTGGCAACACAACCCCCGTCATAGAAAGGGGGTAGCGTACCGTACGTCACACATACAAAAAAAATACCGCAGTCACACACCAAGCACTCAACAACACAAGGTTATGCGGTCAAAGCAAAAGCAATTAATTAAAAAAAACAAACACCTTGCTAAATATACCAGTACTAAGCAGCAAAACTTGAAACATAAGCTGAAGGTTAATCGAGCGGTAAAGATTGATCAAAATAAACATAAACTGACAAAACATGAGCCTTACAAAGATGCAAAATGGCGAAAAACTAAAAACAATACTCGAACTGACACCTCAAATGTAAATACAGCGAAGGCTTTTAAATCAAATACTAAGCCTTATGCTAATAAGCATAACCCGACAAAGAATAGGGTAAAAAAAGATGTTTACAAGCAGAGTGAGCCAATATTTACAAACGAACGTCATGCTGAAAAGCGTTATAGCAAACCGGCAATTGTAGATAACCGCAGTTACACCAAAAAACATCATAAAAGCAGCAATAAAGCCGTCAATAAACGCTCAAGTGCAAAAGTCGCCAGCAATACAAAAAGACGCGGTAGCAGCTCACATGAAAACAGAAGGAGGCAGCATAATTAAGTTTGAATACCTTGGCGACATTAGCTTGATGCAATTAACATTAATAGAAATTAATTAACTCAAACATACCGTAACTGAAGCAAAGCGTAATTGCTGGCCCTAAAGGCTAAGTTCAAGAACAAGTAAAAGGGCAATATCATCACTGATATTGCCCTTTTTATGAACTATTTTCATTAAAGCAGTCGGTAAACAGCGACTCAACGACCTTGTTCTATTGCAGTTAAGGTATTATTTACAAAGACTAATTTCGTGCATTCGTCTTTGGTCGTTAATCCGTCTTTATGTACTCGATGTGTTCGATAATAAACCACGTTTACCGTTTTGCCATCATCAAGATAGGTTTCACTGAAGTCAGCAACCCCCATCTCATGAGACACATCAGCAAACGCTGAGTTTAATGGTATTCGCGCTATTTTCTTTCTATTTTCATATTCTCGATCTTCAAAGCTACCAGACATCGAGTGACCATCTTCACCACCAACAGCGATAACACAACCAGTTAAACCAAAAGTTAAAGGCGCGGCAACGATGAATGCTAATAACGATTTATTCATTTTATTTTTCTCTCATTAAAAAGGGATTAATTTTCTCACGTTATTGCTAGCAAATGCCAAACCAACTCCGTAACTTATTGATAAGGTTATACATAAATGTAAAACCCAAAAACAAACCATGACAATGTTAGTATTTTTCGCTAAAATATTGTCTCTTTAACACTTGAGTTACGCTTTATGACTACATCGGATGAAATCTCCATCATCGCCAACAGGCTTGCAAATGCTGGTAAAACCCCAAGTGTCGCACTGATTAAAAGCCAGCTTAATCAAACGATACCGTTGCCACAAATTATCGCGGTGTTAAAAAACTGGCAACATGATCCTAAATTTATCCAAGCTAAGGATCAGAAAGTTTCAAGCATTAAGCACTCGCCGTTAACACCAGATAACCAAGAAATCAGCGCACTTATCGCTGAGGCAATAGCACCATTGCAAAAAGAGGTCAGCGAATTAAAACAATTACTACAGAAATTATTAGATAATCAACTAGAAAATAAATGAGCAGACGAGCCGCTCATCATCACTGACTAACAAGACGAGCCTGTTATTGTTCTAGCTCTTTAGGTGGAATACGCGGAGTAAGCTGCTCAATAAATTCTGCTAGCGTATCAGCTATTTTTTTGTGCGGCTCACAGCCAACTTTTTCGACCCAGACGGCCCCAGTAGCATTATCTAACGATAGAATATGATCTTCATCATCAGTAATAGCAAAAAATACCGTTAACTTTTGCTTCAATTTCGTTTTCATTAAAATATGGCCAATAATATTCTCTTGTAAACGAGCAAAATCTTTTTCATTCCAAGCAAACAGCAATGACAAGTCCCCTTCCAAACAACTTGCATCTAAACTATCACTATACATAGTGGTAAAATATTGCTTAATATCTGGATGCAACTCAACTTCCAGAGCCGACTCAACATTATCAAAAGTCAACGCTTTCATCACTTTAGTCGGCTGCCATAAAGAAAAAACTTCTTGATGCTGCCCTTGTTCACAAGGCGATGGCCAATCCTCAGCTTGCTCTATAATTGGCAAATGTTGAAACCTTTGTTGGTAAGCTTGTAAATAATCTTGAGAAAACTGCCACACTAGATCATCCAAAGCATAATTTGATATTTTCATCTAACGATTAATTCCTATAAAATAAAGAAAATATATCAGTATTGCTACAACCAAAGAAGAAGTTACTCAAAAAATGAGCACTTATAAAAACGCAAAAGAATTAAGCAACTTAACGCTTGGAAAAGCAACAAACTATTGCAGTCAATATAACCCAGAATTACTGCAAGCGGTACCAAGAAGCTTAAATCGAGACAGTTTAGGATTAACGACAACAAACCTGCCTTTTTCAGGCGAAGATGTTTGGTATGGCTATGAACTTTCGTGGTTAAATGATAAAGGAAAACCCGTGGTGGCAGTCGCCGAGTTTAGTTTTCCATGTACTAGCCCAAACATTGTTGAATCAAAGTCCTTTAAGCTATATTTAAATAGCTTTAATCAGTCAAAGTTTCCCTCGTGGCAGCAAGTAGAACGCGCTTTGGCTAAGGACTTATCTGCTACTGCAGGGGCCACAGCACAGGTAAAACTTTTCCCTGTCAATAATTGCCCTGCACTAGCTATCCCTGCTGATAATGCATTATGCATCGATGACCTAGATATTGAAATTGATCAATATCAACTCGCACCAGACATATTAACAACCGCTAACCATGCACAAGCTAAGCAAGTTAAAGAACATTTAGTTTGCCATTTATTAAAATCAAACTGTTTAATTACCAACCAGCCTGATTGGGCCAGTGTTTATATAACCTACAGCGGCAAACAAATTTGCCATAAAACCTTATTAAAATATTTAATTTCATTTCGTCAACACAACGAATTTCATGAGCAATGTGTTGAACGGATTTTTTGTGACATTCAGCGTTTTTGTGCCATTGAAAGTCTGAGTGTTTTTGCCCGATATACCCGCAGAGGCGGATTAGATATTAACCCTTTTCGTTCAACCGATGAGAAAAAGGCGCCAAAATTAAGAACACTAAGACAATAACCCAAACAATGTATATAATTTAAGCAGGTACATGTTTAATAGGGATTTATGCTAGCTTTTTATGCGTTTATGTTTATTATTAGCATATTACTTAGGGCGTGGTTTTATCTTTTGGTCACGCCATATTCTAAAAGCATTAATAACTTTTCAACTTTTATCAGCTTACATTAGAAAAGGTTTTTTATGGATGAAAATTCTGCCGCGGAAAAAACCATCAGTCAATTAAGATCAAGGCTTGAGTCCGCTATTAACGCTCGCAGTGAACTAGAAGATGAATTTAGTGCACAATCTGGATTATTGACCAATTTTATAGGCAAATTATCTCAAGCTTGCAAAGGCACTGATATATCACTTGATAATAAATTAGCAAACTTAAGAGCGACATTAAAAACATCGACAAGCTTTGTCGATTTAGAAAAAGAAATTAAATCGATATCTACCTTATTAAAAAAGCACTCTCTACAAAATGATAAAAATATTATAAAAATACATCAGCAATTACAGACTGCTAGTGCAAATTTACAAAAAGTTAAAAGCTTACCTAATGCTCAGCGTCGTCAGCTCAAAGCATTAATCGATAAAACTCAGCAAAGCCCGTCTGCATTAGTGCAATACGTACCGTTAATGAGTGAATTTATCAGCTACTATGAAAATGCGCTTCAGGCACAGCTAAAACAACCATCGGTTGGCTTACTAAACTCAAGTAACACATTGATGGACAAAAAAGTCACTTCTGTTGATACTGATGACCTTGCTCAACCCAATGCGGCTCTAGAACAAGTTGCCCCAAAAGCATTGCTTGGCCGCTTTAATGACATATTAAATGCCTTAGTTATTTCAGAAAAACATCAAGCTGACATCCTGGAAATAAAATCAAGCTTAACAGGCGCAGTTTCAAATCAGGTATTAATGACAAAATGCCTTAACGTCTTTGACTTCATCATCGCAGACTTAAAACAAGAGCGCAGCACCGCAAAAGTATTTTTATCGACCTTAAGTGAAAGTTTAACCTCCGTACAAGCATCAGTCAGTTCAACAATTGCTAGTACACAAGAGGGCTATGTCAAAAATGATAACCTTAATAAAGAGCTCACTGCAAACATAATCGCCGTGGGTTCTGGAATTACCGATGCACGCTCGCTAGCGGTTATCAAAGTTGATGTGAATGAAAAATTAGCGCAACTGACTAAAACACTTAAAAAGAAAACGCAATTAGAACAAGAACAACGCGAACATTTACTCGAAAAACTTACCAACATGGCGGCAAAAGTTGAACAACTAGAACAGCAAAGCCAAAATTTTGAAAAACGCATTCAAGAACAACAACAAAGAAGCATGCAAGATGCCCTAACGAAATTGTCTAACCGGGCAGCCTTTGATGATTATTTTGCACGAGAGATGATCCGATATCATCATCAAGCGTTTGAATTCGCTATCACGGTTGTTGACTTAGATAACTTTAAACGTATAAATGATAATTATGGTCATACCGCTGGCGATAAAACCCTACAGGTTATCGCTAACACCCTAAAAAATGTTCTCGGCGATGATGCTTTTATCAGTCGTTATGGCGGTGAAGAGTTTGTTCTTATTTTCAAAAACCTTGATAAGGCCACTGTGATCAGCAAGCTCGATGCTTTACGTAAAAAGGTCGCGACTTTACCGTTTAGCTTTAAAAACAACCGCGTTAATATTAGCCTTTCGATGGGGATAACATTTATACAACCAGATGATAATGTTCACTCAGCCTTTGAACGTGCTGATTCGGCACTATATCGTGCAAAACACGACGGAAAAAATCGCGTCATTTACGGATAATAAGTAGAAGAGGTAGTTGAGCTATGCACACCCAAGTTAATCCCGTAGGCAAGATGAATTTGCTGTCTCAAGCTGAAGTCGACCATTTACAACAATCAGCCACTAGTGAACTCTACAACCTGTATCGTAATTGTTCGCTAGCCGTTCTCAATGCCGGCAGTCACACCGATAATGCAGAAGATATTTATCAACAGTTTCAAGACTTTCAAATCCAAGTATTAAGACGAGAGCGTGGGGTAAAATTAGCCTTAGATAACCCGCCAGAGCATGCGTTTGTTGACGGTGTTATTATTAAAGGTATCCAAGAACACCTATCCGCAGTCTTACGCGACATATTATTTATTGCTGATAGTTATAGCTGCGATGCTGATAGAAAAAAATCTGACAGTGCCACTAATATTACCTTTGATATGTTACGCAATGGTAATGCTATCATCCCTGATAGTTCCCCAAATTTGATCACCTGTTGGGGTGGACACTCTATCAATAGTACTGAGTACAAATATACTAAACAAGTCGGTTATCACCTTGGGCTTCGGGGTTTTAATATTTGTACTGGCTGTGGCCCAGGCGCGATGAAAGGCCCAATGAAAGGCGCAACTTTTGGCCATGCCAAACAACGTAACACTACTGGACGTTATATAGGTTTAACTGAGCCCAGTATTATTGCTGCAGAGCCACCTAACCCTATTGTAAATGAACTCGTTATCATGCCTGACATTGAAAAACGCTTGGAGGCCTTTGTTCGTATGTCACATGGTATCATTGTATTTCCTGGTGGTGCAGGCACCGCAGAGGAGCTGCTTTATATTTTAGGCATTATGCTGCACCCAAAAAACCAATCACAAAAGCTTCCCATTATTTTAACAGGACCATCTGAAAGCGCAGAATACTTTCAACAGATAGACACCTTTATTGGCGCGACATTAGGAGAGCCTGCACAACAACTTTATCAAATCATTATTGATGAGCCGGAGCAAGTCGCAAAAACTTTTAAAGCGACTACTGAGGAAGTTGTCACCCACCGAAAATTGACTGGGGATTCGTATCATTTCAATTGGTCATTAGTAATTGAGTCTGAGTTTCAACAGCCATTCGAGCCAGATCACGAAAATATGGCCTCGTTAAACTTACATTATGACCAAGGTATAGCCTCATTAGCAGCCAATTTACGCCGTGCATTCTCTGGAATTGTCGCGGGTAATGTCAAAGCAAGCGGCATAAAAGCAATCCGAGAGCATGGCCCCTTTGAAATAAGTGGTGACGGTAAAATGATGGCATTAATGGATACGCTTTTAAAATCTTTCGTCAAACAACAAAGAATGAAACTGCCCGGCAGTAAATATGTTCCTTGTTATACCGTTATTGAAGGCTAACCTTTATGACGGTGCATTTGGTATTAATTGACGCTTTAAATTTGATCAGAAGAATTTATGCTGTGCAAGAGCGGCCATTTTTATTAAACAATGAATTGGCTGACAATACCAAACAACAAGTTTTATTTAATACCGCTAACGCTTGTGAACTCGCCTTACAAAAGTTATTGGAGCAATTACAGCCCAGTCATGCCCTCGCAGTGTTTGATTCCCAAGCCCCGTGTTGGCGTTATGACCTTTATCCGGACTATAAGAAAGGTCGTAAAAAAATGCCAGAGCACTTGGCCAATAAACTCGCGGATATTCAAGACCGGTTTATGGAGCACCACGTTGACTCGCTAGTGTCAGAAGCGGACGAGGCTGACGATTTAATTGCCACCTTGGCGATAAAAGTCGCATTGCGTGGCCAAAATGTCACGATAGTCTCAACCGACAAGTGCTTTCTATCGCTCCTTAGCCCTCATATACAAGTTTATGACTACTTTAATCGCCGCTACTTAGATCAAGAATACGTACTGACTAAATTTAGTGTCAAGCCTGATAAGCTGATGGACCTTTGGACACTAACGGGTGACAGCACCAATAAAATACCCGGTGTAGCTGGCATTGGCCAAGTAACCGCTTCACAACTACTTAATCAATATGGCTCGATTAAAAGCATACTCAGCGCGACCGACTTAAAGCGCAATATCAGTGAAAAATTATTACAAAATGAAGAACAAATTGCCTTAAGTCGAAAACTACTGACCTTAAAACTCGATATTCCTTTAGGATTCAATCTAAAAGACATTAGACTTCCCTATGAAAATGCACTTGCCAGCAATTAACAATCTGGTAACATCACTGGCTTAGATTAGCCATCGTTGCGCTCGGTTCGTTAGCGCGATAACATTATTCATGGTTATTTAAGTATAAATTCTAATCATCTGAAAAGCGTTATACCTTGATAAGTCATTACTTATCCAGTAAATACAGATCATTATTATAATAATAAGTACAATTAAAACAGTTGATTAAATAATATCTCAAGGAACAAAAGTGAATAAAAAAGTCATTGCAAGAATATTAGTTGCCTTAGCAGCGTACGGAATATTTGTCGCCTTAGTAGTAAACTTTTACGACGACAGCCCCGCGAAAATGCAATGGGAAGACCGTGAAGCTTACAACCGACAATTTATAGCTAAGCTGGAGTTAAAAGAGTTTAGTTTTAATAGTGCAATTGCACAGCTAGGCAGTCCAGATATTACCGAAGCTAAAATTGTTAACGAAAATAGGTATCAGGTAAGCTTTTATCGCACACAACACGTAAAATCTGATGGCATAACAACTCAAGATGAATGCACAGCCTTACTATTTACCAATGGCATTTTGACCGCTATCGGCAAAACGGCCTACCAACAATTTAAAGATTTATAGCCCCTTCCCTGTAAAAATTGTGCAGATACTCGCTATAGCCCAAATACAATGCAGGCAGGCGAGTAAATCACTCACTTCCCTTTAACAACTAAACAAAAAAATAAAACCTAACGCTTACATCATTATTTATTTATCATAAACTTATAGGTTAATAAGATGAATGTAGCTTGCTGGCGGGTGTGACAGTTCATTACCCTCTAATGCAATTATTTATCATGGCTTAATGTAAACATGCCAAAAGAAAGTTGATTAATCGCTATGGTTAAATGTAGTAATAAAGTTTCACGCTAATAGTTACTAACTGCTCCGATTAGTTGCTATAATTGCCGACATCAATTTAGATTAAGCAAGAGTAGGCTATCGGCCAATAGATTTCTTCACTAAGTACTATCTATTTAGCCGATAAATTTCGATTCTTGCAATTCAAGTAAAGCAATACTGAAAAGGTAATTAAACAATGGCTAAACAAACCATAACAGTGATCCCTGGTGACGGCATCGGTCCAGACATTATAGACGCGACTATCAAAGTACTTGATAAAGCCGGCTGTGATTTTGAATATGAATATGCTGATGCTGGCTTAACCGCATTAGAGAATCATGGTGACTTAGTACCAGAGTCAACATTGGAGTTGATTAAAAAAAATAAAATCACTTTAAAAGGTCCATTAACTACTCCGGTAGGTGAAGGTTTTACCTCAATCAATGTCACCTTACGTAAGCAATTTCAACTGTATGCCAATGTTCGCCCTGTGTTGTCATTTAAAGGCACAAAAGCCCGTTACGAAAATATTGATATTATTACTATCCGTGAAAATACCGAAGGAATGTATTCAGGCCTAGGACAAACCGTGTCCGAAGACGGCACACACGCTGAAGCAATGAGCCTTGTTACTCGTGAAGGTGCTGAGCGCATCGTCACTTTTGCTTACGAAACGGCAATAAAAGAAGGTCGTAAAAAAGTCACGGCGGTTCATAAAGCAAACATTCTTAAATCAACATCTGGGCTTTTCCTTAAAGTAGCCCGCGAAGTTGCTGCACGTTACCCGCAAATTGAATCAACAGAGATGATCGTAGACAACTGTTGTATGCAATTAGTGATGAACCCAGAGCAATTTGATGTCATTGTCACCACAAACTTATTTGGCGATATCATATCAGATTTATGCGCCGGTTTAGTTGGCGGCTTAGGCATGGCCCCTGGCGCCAATATTGGCAATGGTTGTGCAATATTTGAAGCCGTACACGGCAGCGCTCCTGACATTGCGGGTAAAAACTTAGCCAACCCGACTTCAGTTATTTTAGCAGCCATTCAAATGCTAGAATATTTAGGCATGGCAGAAAAAGCTGATAATATTCGTCGAGCTATCACCGAGGTTATCGAATCTGGCGATCG
>JBFJQB010000014.1:0-29469 GCA_041616855.1 Cognaticolwellia sp.
GAGAAAGGTTACACGCTTGGGTAGTGGCGTAATCATGCATAATCAGGGTTATATTTTAACCAACTACCATGTTGTGCAAAGTGCTGATTTAATTGTGGTGGTTTTGCAGCGTGGTCAAGAGCTGCATGCCGAACTCATTGGTTATGATGTTTTAACGGATCTTGCGGTATTAAAAGTACAAGCTAGTAATTTACCCGTTATCCCACAAAACAATAACTTAATTTCACAAGTTGGTGATGTGGTATTGGCAATCGGTAATCCCTTAAACTTAGGACAAACCGTAACGCAAGGTATTGTCAGTGCAACCGGACAAAGTGGCCTAAGTACTAGCTATTTACAGTTTTTACAAATGGATGCCGCCATTAATGAGGGTAACTCAGGAGGCGCGCTTATTAACTCTAATGGTGAGTTGGTCGGTATTAATTCAAGAAAATTTACCCAAGCCAATCCTAACCTTAATATTCAAGGAATATTTTTCGCTGTCCCTTATCAGCTAGCCCATAAAATTATGTTAAAAATTATTGAACATGGTCGTGTAGTGCGTGGCTGGCTTGGTGTTGAAGCAAATGACTCTGTTACTAGCCTTAAGGGCTTTGTTATTGGCGCGATAACGCCAAATAGCCCAGCGATGAAAGCGGGATTAAAATCAGGTGATGTGGTTTATCAAATTGGCGATGTGCGCTTACAAAATGCCAAACAGGGTTTAGACGTTGTAGCTGAAGCAGCACCGGGTAGTGTCTTAAACTTTATGGTATCACGCGGTAATCAACAATTAATATTACCGGTCACTATCGCTGAAGTACCCAATTAGGTTAATTGAATTAAGTTAAAACCAATAAAAATCCCAGCTAAGTAGCTGGGATTTTTTTATTCTTCGTTACGACTTAACTCGCTTTAATGCGAGTGATGTTAGCGCCTAGCGCTTGCAGTTTATCTTCAATTTTTTGATAACCACGGTCAATATGGTAAATACGATCCACTTGCGTTTCGGTACTCGCCACTAGCCCTGCAATAACTAAACTTGCCGAAGCGCGTAAATCTGTCGCCATCACTTGTGCACCATTTAACTGCGCAACCCCCGTACTAATGGCGGTGTTGCCTTCCAGGCTAATGTTTGCGCCCATACGTTGCAATTCTGGCACATGCATAAAGCGATTCTCAAAAATCGTTTCTGTGGTGGTTGCCGTCCCATCTGCTATCGCGTTAAGCGCAACAAATTGCGCTTGCATATCAGTTGGAAATGCTGGATGAGGCGCAGTGCGAATATTCACCGCTTTTGGCTTTGAAGTCATTTCCAGCTCAATCCAGTCATCACCTGTAGTGATAACAGCACCCGCTTCTTGTAATTTGCTCAGCACTGCATCTAACGCTCTAGGATCCGTTTTTAAACACTTAACTTTCCCTTGAGTGACTGCTGCAGCCACTAAGAAAGTGCCCGTTTCAATTCGATCTGGCATCACTGAATAACGCTCACCCTGTAGTTTTTCAACACCGGTAATGGTTAAAGTGTCTGTACCTGCGCCCAATACGATAGCGCCCATGCTATTTAAGCAATTCGCTAAATCAACAATTTCAGGCTCACGGGCTGCATTTTCGATGATGGTGACGCCATCAGCCAATGCAGCTGCCATCATGAGGTTTTCAGTACCGGTAACGCTAACAGTATCCATAAAGATAGTAGCGCCTTTCAGGCGACCTGTATTGCGAGCAATAATGTAACCATTTTCTACTTCAATATCTGCGCCCATCAACTTTAAACCATGAATATGCAAGTTAACCGGTCGTGCACCAATAGCACAGCCACCCGGCAACGATACTTCTGCATGGCCAAAACGAGCAAGTAAAGGGCCCAACACTAAAATAGACGCTCGCATGGTTTTCACTAATTCATACGAAGCGCGACAATGGTCAATATGGCTAGCGTCTATCATCAAACTGTCATCACTAAGCCATTGGCATTTAGCGCCAAATTGACTCAAAAGCTTAATGGTAGTTTCTATATCATTAAGTTTAGGAACATTGGCAAAAGTAATAGGTGTTTCCGAGAGTAATGCGGACATTAAAATAGGTAATGCCGCATTTTTTGCGCCGGAAATAATGACTTCGCCGTGTAGTGGTTGCCCACCAATAATTTTAAATGCGTCCAATAGTATATTCTTTTCTGTCGGTGTGAGTTAAAGGGGTAAGTTAAACATTTTTTCACGCTGCCAATCAGACGTTGTGAACGTTTTAATAGATACCGCATGAATAACGCCGTCATTGATAACTTGCGCTAGGGGTGCATATATTGTTTGTTGCTTTTTCACTCGGCTCAAATCACCTAAAAAATCTGCAACGGCAATTACTTTGCATTGCGAACCATCGAACGCTACATGAAGTTCATCTAATTCAACCGCATCGGTAATTAACTTTTCTATCTCTTTTACTTCCACTTTTTACTCCAAAATAGCGTATAGGTTAAGTGTTTTCTATCGGCAGTAAGGTATCAACGGCACTTAACTTTGCCAGTTTTAATAAATCATCAGGTATATTTATCAAACTTATATGACACGCTTTGCTAGCGGCTAGTTCTATTAACAATAAAATCCAGGCCAAGCCAGCGGTATCAATTTGGCTAATCTTTGCCAAATCTAACACCATTCGTTCATTTTCGACCAATTGGCGATACTTTTTATCAAATGCACGCGTTATTGTAGCACGCGTTAGCTCGCCACTAAAAATCGCTTTTTGCTCAACTTGTTTGACATCTATCATGTTAATCAACTAATAACCCTGTCATGCGTTTCGTTATCGGTGTGCCGATAATAATTAATTTATCTTCTACTACTTAAAAACGATATTTCGTTCACTTTTTTCTTTTAGCATGCCAGTAACGTAAGGTAAGCCTTTTTGACGAATTAAACTACTTAACTCTGCCTGTTTACTATCAAGTAAACTTACCCCTTCAGCTACCATATCATAAGCTTTCCAATCGCCTGTATTTCTATGTTTGCGTACGCGAAAAGAAATATTAATTGGCTCGCGCCCAGGCTCAATTACACTGGTATCAACTGACACCACTCGATGGTCTGTGAAATCTTTTGCCGGTGCAAATTCAACTTTTTGGTTATTATACAAAGTAAAAACCTGTGCATACGAGGTGATCAGGTATTCACGAAATGCTGGTACAAACTCAGCACGGTCAACTTTATTGGTTTTCTTAAAGTTACTACCAATAACTTTATATGCCGCATATTGATAATTGATATAAGGCATGAGCTCTTCGCGCACTATCGTTTTCAATATATTTGGCTCTGCACGTATCGCCGTTTGCTCATTAGCAAAACGTGAAAAGGTAATATCAGCAACCTCTTTAATCATTTGATAAGGGTCTTTTTTATCAACCGGTTCCGAGGCACTAGCACATACAGAAAAGCCCAGTAGTGCTAAACAGAAGCAAAACTTTTTCATCGCACTAAAAATCATAATCAATCACTACTCCCTTGACTAAATAAAAATTGACCAATTAACTCTTCAAGCACTAATGCAGGTTTAGTATCTTCAATAAAATCACCTGGCTGTAACATGCCAACTGAGACATCAACAAAGCCTGGTAACAAGCCAATATATTGCTCACCTAATAATCCTGCGGTTAAAATTGACACTGACGTTGCCTCTGAAAATTTATCATACTCGGCAAAGATATCTAACGTCACAACGGGGGTATAGTCTTCACTGTCTAATGAAATTGAACTCACGCGCCCAACTACAACACCGCCTACTTTTATCGGCGAACGCACTTTTAAACCACCAATATTATCAAACTTAGCATACAACTGATAAGTTTCACCATTGCCTGAAATTCCGCTATCTGCAACTTTTAACGCCAACATTAACAAAGCAGCAATACCAATTGCAGCAAATAATCCAACCAATAATTCTATTTTTTTCGACACCATGTCTTCCACCAAATTCAAATTATATTTAATTCAATAATCGCGCTAATTAATTTGTGAACATTAACGCGGTTAATACAAAATCTAACCCTAAAACCAATAGCGATGATTGCACTACCGTGGAGGTTGTTGCTCGGCTAATGCCCTCAGAGGTAGGCTGACAAGCATAGCCTTTATAAACCGCTATCCAAGTCACCACAAAAGCAAATACGACGCTTTTGATAATGCCGTTCAAAATGTCTTTTTCAAATGACACTTGTGACTGCATTACTGACCAAAACGTACCACTATCAACGCCTAACCAATCAACACCGACCAGATGCGCGCCTAAAATACCGACGGCAGAAAATATCGCAGCCAATAGTGGCAAGCTGATAAATCCGGCCCAAAATCGCGGCGCAACCACACGGCGCAATGGATCTACAGCCATCATTTCAAGGCTAGAGAGTTGCTCTGTTGCTTTCATCAAGCCTATTTCAGCGGTAAGTGCAGAGCCGGCTCGCCCTGCAAATAACAAAGCAGCAACAACAGGGCCCAACTCACGTAATAAAGACAAAGCGACCATAGGCCCAAGGCTCGCTTCTGCGCCATAGTCGACCAGAATAGTATAGCCCTGTAAGGCAAGTACCATACCGATAAACAGTCCAGAAACTACAATAATAACTAACGATAAAACACCAACTGAATACAATTGGTTCATTAACAAAGGAAAACCTTTGCGTGGGTTTGGCATATGCAATAATGCTGATGCTAACATCAAGAAGGCTCTACCTAAACCTGATATTTGCTCAATAATGCTACGACCCAAGATTTGCAGTTGATTCACTACTTAGTACCTCGGCCAATTAATTCGTCGCGATAAGATGCCGCGGGAAAATGAAAAGGTACCGGGCCATCGGCCTCACCTTGGACAAACTGCCTTACTAAAGGTGATGTTTGGGCATGAATTTCTTCTGGTGTACCATGGCCAATAATTTTTTTATCGGCGATAATATAAATATAATCCGCAATACTCATCACTTCTGATACGTCATGAGAAACCACAACAGACGTTAACCCTAACGCTTGTCCTAATTCACGAATTAAACGCACGATAACTCCCATAGAGATCGGGTCTTGACCGGCGAAAGGTTCATCATAAAGTATCAATTCGGGATCTAAGGCAATTGATCGTGCTAATGCAGCTCGACGCGCCATCCCACCCGAAAGCTCACTCGGGCGCAAATCCCGCGCACCACGTAAACCTACGACTTCTAATTTCATTAATACCATCTTCTCAATGATATCTTCAGATAATTCAGTATGTTCACGGATTGGAAAAGCGATATTGTCGTAAACATTCATATCGGTAAATAACGCCCCACTTTGAAAGAGCATACTCATACGTTTACGCACTTCGTATAAAGTATTACGCGGCAACTGAGGGATGTCGCGGTCATCAAATAATATTTGACCAGATGTCGGTTTAATTTGACCACCAATTAAGCGTAATAATGTAGTTTTACCGGTGCCACTAGGCCCCATAATTGCTGTCACTTTTCCTTTAGGGATAGACAAACTGATGCCATCAAAAATAACACGTTCATCGCGCCTAAAAGTCATGTTTTTGATATCAACTAGAATTTCTGACATATTGCTTTCGGTAACATCACTGTTAATTATTGTCTTATGGCGGGGAATTCTACCGCAGCGCACCAACTCCGTCATTACAAATTAAAAAATATTTACCGCTTAATTCGTAAGAAAAAGTGTGTGAAAGTAAATAATTGTAAGCCCCCGTTTACGAACACCCTCGTAGAGGCTTACATTGGATTAAAATAATTTCTCGCTAATCGACGTGCTAATAATCCCAGAAAACGTTTATAATGCCCGCCGCTCGACTAAATGTTGGCAAAATGAGTATTAATTAGGTGTCATGGGTTATCATCAATAGTTTATAATCCCTCTTTATATTTTATCACCAAAAAAACGCTATTACTTCAGCTAAACGGGAGCTTTGAATGTTCATCCAAATATTGATCTTATTACTTTCACTAGTCACATTAGTGTGGAGTGCAGACAAATTTGTATTTGGTGCCTCATCATTAGCACGAAACCTTGGTATTTCTCCAATGATCATCGGTTTAACTATCGTTGCTATGGGCTCTTCCGCGCCTGAAATGATGATTGCTGCCACCGCCTCTTTACAGGGAAATCCTGATACCGCCGTTGGCAATGCCATTGGCTCAAATATCACTAATATTGCCCTAGTGTTAGGCTTGACGGCACTATTTCACCCTTTATCGGTATCCTCTTCGACCGTCAAACGTGAGATTCCGCTTATTCTCGTGGTTACGGCTATCGCCACCTACATGTTAGCTAATAGCCACTTTAGTTTTAATGAAGGTTTGATTCTTATAATAGGTTTTGTGCTTTATATCGCAACATTGCTTGTGGTGACATTAAGGCGAGCAAAACAAAATCCAATAGACGATAAAATGGTGCTAGAAGCAGCGCAAGAAGTGCCTGACGGAGTAAGTACCAAACACGCGGTATTGTGGTTAATATTCGGTATGGTATTTTTACCGCTCAGTGCCAATTTTTTGATTGATTCTTCAATATTTATTGCCAAAGCTTTTGGTATCAGTGACCTCGTTATTGGCTTAACCGTTATTGCGATTGGTACTAGCCTTCCTGAATTAGCGGCCAGTATAATGAGTATTATTAAAAAAGAAGATGATTTAGCACTCGGTAATATTATTGGTTCCAACATCTTTAATATTTTAGCAGTGTTGTCATTAGCGGGCTTAATTGCGCCGGGCAATATCGATAATGCCGCGGCAGTGCGTGACGCACCCTATATGCTAGCAACAACACTGTTATTGTTTATCTTGTGCTTCAGTCGTGGTGGAAAATTTCGCATCACGCGGGCGAAAGGGTTACTATTGTTAGCAGTATTTATTGGTTATCAAATATTACTTTTTAGTCAAATTCACGCGTAATTATTGGTCATTAGCAATGAAAAACTTTAAACAATTAGCACTAAATGTGATTAACATTGAGCAACAAGCTATTGCTGAATTATCTCAATTTATTGACGACGATTTCGCCAAAGCCTGTGAGCTAATGTTTCATTGCCAAGGGCGTGTTATCGTGATTGGCATGGGCAAGTCGGGCCATATAGGTGGAAAAATTGCGGCCACTCTGGCTAGCACTGGCACACCCTCATTTTTTGTTCACCCAGGTGAAGCCAGTCATGGCGATCTCGGTATGATCACCTTAGATGATGTGGTATTAACCATTTCAAACTCAGGTGAAACCGGCGAAGTGCTAGCAATTATTCCGGTACTCAAACGCATTGGTGCAAAACTTATAGCCATGACCGGCAACCCAGACTCTACCCTCGCTAAACTTGCCGATACCCACGTTTGTGTGAAAGTATCACAAGAAGCTTGTCCTTTAGGGTTAGCCCCAACGTCCAGCACGACGGCAACTCTGGTGATGGGCGATGCTTTAGCGGTTGCATTATTAAATGCCCGCGGCTTTACCGCCGATGACTTCGCCTTGTCTCACCCTGGTGGCAGCTTAGGTAAAAGATTATTATTACGCCTCGGTGATATTATGCATAAAGGTGAGCGCCTGCCGAGCGTCAGACAAGAGGCTAAAATAAAAGATGCTTTAGTTGAAATGTCATTAAAAGGCTTAGGCATGACCGCTATAGTAGATGTAAACAATCATTTAATGGGTTTATTTACCGATGGCGATTTACGCCGAATTTTAGATGCGCAAATTGATATTCACCAAGACAGTATCACCAGCGTCATGACCCAAAAGCCCTACGTGGCTAAACAAGACATGCTTGCTGCTGAGGCATTGAAAATTATGGAAGATAAAAAAATTAATGGCTTAATTATTGTCGATGATAATAACCGCCCGATAGGCGCGATGAATATGCATGACTTATTAAAATCTGGAGTGCTATAACCTTGGACAATTTATACGGAAAAGTTGCAGAAAATGTTTGGCAGAAAATGCAAAAGATTAAACTCTTCGTTTGTGATATTGACGGGGTTTTTTCGGACGGTCGTATTTATTTAGGCAATAATGGTGAAGAGTTAAAAGCCTTCCACACCAAAGATGGCTATGGCGTTAAAGCCCTAGGCGCAAGTGGCGTTGATGTTGCTGTGATCACTGGCAGAAAGTCGAATATTGTTCAAACACGCATGTCCGCCTTAAATGTTAAGCACATAGTGCAAGGCGAAGAAAATAAACTGCCAGCATTAAAAACCATGCTGGCATCATTAAAATTGGCACCAGAACAAGTGGCTTACATCGGTGACGATATGCCTGATTTTGATTGCCTTAATTATGTTGGCTTAAGTATCGCCGTTAACGACGCACACCCAGCCATTTTAAAGCTTTGTGACTATATTACCTGTACACGTGGCGGCTTCGGTGCCGTGCGTGAAATTTGTGATCTTATTATGCAAAGTCAACATACTTTAGCCGATGCCACAGGCGCGAGCATATGAGTCGAATTTACCTTGCAACCATAACCTTCTTTTTATTAGCCATCACTACCTATGGGCTATTGGAATGGTATGGTGCCAAGGCAGAAACCAGTAACATCCTCAACAAAGCTAATAATCCTGAGTTTATCGCGGAAAATCTCAATAGCGATATTTATAAAGCTTCGGGGGCATTGTCCTATAATGTCGAAGCGCAGCGAATGGAACATTACGCGCAACTAGAGGTCACACACTTTGAATACCCACGATATACCTTATATCCAAGAAACAACAAACCGACTTGGCAAGTAACCGCCAATGAAGGCACCTTGTATAATAATAATCGTGTAAAATTAGAAAATCGCGTACGCTTAATCGCCACTGATGAAGATAGTTTAATACAGGAAGTACATGGGAAAAATTTAGAAATGGATTTGCGAACGAATATCATCAGCTCAGAGCAAACAATCTTAATATTAGGTAAAGGATTTACTATGTATGGCTCAGGATTAATTGTAGACTTAAACACAACACAGATGACATTGACTCAACATGTACAAACTATTTACAAAAAAATTAAAGAGTAACTTTTTTTGCCTAACGGCTTTAATATTACTAATGCCATCGGCAAACGCTGAAAAATTCGACGTTGAACAAGAAATCAAAATATCTTCTTCTCGCCAAGCTGCCGATCTAAAAAATAAAATATTCAGTTATATTGATAATGTCATTATTTCTCAAGGCACGTTAAAAATACATGCTGAGTTGGTTCAAGTCATTACCCAAGTAGAAAACAACAATAAAATTTATATTGCCAAAGGTGCACCTGCAACTTTTGAGCAAACACTGCAAGATGGTAGCCCTATTAATTTGCAAGCTAATGAAATTCGCTATGAGCCGAGTAAGAACATCGTAGTTATTTCAGGCAATGCGCTACTGCGCCAAGAAGGCAGTGAAGTGAGCGGTAGCAAAATCACTTATAACTTTGAAACTGAATATGTCAACGCCGAAAGCCTAGAAAACGCTAAGGTTGAAACGGTATTACAACCTAAAGCTAAAACTGAAATGCCGAAAAAATCAAAGGACCAGCAAGAGTAAATGTCAATTTCAACATTATCAGCAACCGGCCTAGCAAAAGCTTATAAGGGCAGAAAGGTCGTTAAAAACGTCAGTTTGAAAGTCTCAGCGGGACAAATTGTGGGTTTATTAGGCCCAAATGGCGCAGGTAAAACCACCTCCTTTTATATGATCGTCGGCTTAGTGAATAACGATAGTGGTTCTATTGTCCTCAACGAGGAAGACTTAACCCTATTGCCTATGCACGAACGAGCGCGTAAAGGCATCGGGTACTTGCCACAAGAAGCTTCTATTTTTCGAAAATTATCTGTTTATGACAACATCATGGCCATTTTACAAACACGGAAAACGCTCAATGACGTTGAAAAAGAAGAAAAGCTTGAACATTTATTAGAAGAGTTCAACATCGGTCATATCAAAGATAACTTAGGTATGAGCTTATCTGGCGGCGAGCGCCGACGAGTTGAAATTGCGCGAGCATTAGCGGCTGATCCTAAATTTATTCTACTTGATGAACCTTTTGCTGGTGTTGACCCGATTTCGGTAGGTGATATAAAAAAAATTATCCTACACTTAAAAGAACGTGGTATAGGTATTTTGATCACCGACCATAATGTGCGAGAAACACTCGATGTTTGTGAGCACGCATATATTGTCAGTCATGGTGAGCTAATTGCCGAAGGTAATTCAGATCAAATACTTGCAAATCAACATGTAAGAGATGTATACCTTGGCGAACAATTCACGTTATAGTGAATGACTAACTACAACGGCACAATAATAATGTCTTTGAACAGGGAAAAGAAAACGTAAATGCGTCCTACTCTGCAACTCCGTATCGGACAACAGTTAACGATGACCCCGCAATTGCAGCAGGCGATCAAACTGTTGCAACTATCTACCTTGGATTTACAACAAGAAATTCAAGAAGCACTTGAAAGTAACCCTTTACTTGAAGTGGACGAAACCCCAGATAATACCTCGGAAAATACCCCAGACCATTTAGAAGAAGGCTTTTCTGCCAGTGTGGGCGAAAATAGAGAGTTGACTTCCTCAGATGGTAGCGAAGATTCAGCACCCACCATTGATGAAATTAGTTCCTCAGAAGGTTTAGCAAAAACTGACTTACCCGAAGAACTGAACAGCGATACTACTTGGGACGACAACTTTAGTGCTGGCGCAAGCAGCGGTGGTGTTGGCCACGCATCAGAAGATTATACATATCAAGGTGAAACAAAAGACTCATTACAAGACCACCTTATTTGGCAAATGGAACTAACACCGTTTAGCGACACTGACAGAGCTATTGCCATTGCTATTATAGAAGCCATCGATGAAGCTGGTTACTTAACCGTATCAGCCGAAGAAATTCTAGAAAGTGTTGGTATTGAAGATGTTGAGCTTGATGAAATTGAAGTGGTGCTTAAACGCATTAACGTCTTTGATCCCGTCGGTGTTGCCGCTCGTTCAATTCCAGAATGTTTACTGATTCAACTCAACCAGTTTGCCAAAGATACGCCGTGGTTAGCGGAGAGTAAATTAGCCGTTAGCGAGTATATTGATTTGCTCGGTAATCGCGACTATCGCCAACTGATGCGTAAATTACATTTAAAAGAAGATCAATTACGCGAAGTTATCCGCCTGATACAAACCCTAGATCCCCGACCGGGTGATAGCGTCATCAAAAGTGAAGAGCAATATGTTATTCCTGACGTATCCGTTGAAAAGAAAAACGGTCGCTGGACAGTAGAGCTCAACCCCGACACAGCTCCTAAACTCTCGGTTAACCAGCAATACGCCGCGATGTCCCGCACGATGAAGTCATCTGCGGATAGTCAGTTTATTCGCTCGAACTTGCAAGAAGCGAAATGGTTTATCAAAAGCTTAGAAAGTCGTAACGATACGCTATTAAAAGTGTCAAATTGCATTGTGCAACGCCAGCAAGGCTTTTTTGAACACGGGCCAGAGGCAATGCGTCCGATGGTGCTAAACGACATTGCCGAAGCCGTCGATATGCATGAGTCAACCATTTCTCGTGTGACTACGCAAAAATATATGCACACGCCAAGAGGCATTTTCGAGCTTAAATATTTTTTCTCTAGTCACGTCAGTACTGAGAACGGTGGTGAGTGTTCATCAACCGCTATTCGAGAATTAATTAAAAAATTGGTTGCGGCTGAAATAGCGGCAAAACCGCTCAGCGACAGTAAAATGGCTGATATTTTAGCGGAGCAAGGAATAAAAGTAGCAAGACGGACCATTGCCAAGTATCGCGAGTCACTGTCGATACCGCCATCGAATCAACGTAAAAGCCTACTGTAGGCTGTCTTATTCACCCGAAAAAGAGGATTGAAGCATATGCAAATTAATCTTACTGGACACCATGTCGATATTACCGACTCACTACGTGATTATGTTAATGGCAAATTTGAAAAACTAGAGCGTCATTTTGAACATATCAATAATGTCTATGTGGTATTAACCGTCGAAAAGCTCAATCAGATTGCCGAAGCTACCTTGCACTTAAGCGGCACAGAAGTTCATGCCAAGGCTGAGCATAATGATATGTATGCATCGATTGATGCATTAATTGATAAGCTTGATCGCCAAGTACTGAAATATAAAGGCAAAATCAACAAGCATTAGCGCACTGTCGCTTTAGGTCATAAAAGTTTATGAAGTTGCAAGACATCTTAACGCCGGACTGCACTATCTGTGCAGTACCGGGTTCCAGTAAAAAACGCATCTTAGAACATTTAAGTCGTTTGGCCGCCGATAAACTGGCAAGCCATGATACTTTCCAGTTATTAGAAAGCTTAGTTAAGCGAGAAAGAATGGGCTCAACAGGGATCGGTAATGGTATTGCCATTCCTCATGGCCGTTTAGAAAATGCTACACAACCGATTGCGGTTGTTATCACCACAGATACAGCGATTAATTTTGACGCCATTGATCACCGCCCCGTTGATATTTTTATTGCCTTGTTTGTGCCTGAAGAAGACTGTCAAAATCATCTTTGTACGCTGCAAAGTATCGCAAAAATTTTTCGTGAAAAACAATTCTGTAAACAAGTACGTAAATGCCAAAGTAACCAAGAATTATTTCAGTTAATCCAACAAGCGAGTTAACCTAGATGAAGCTAATTATAGTCAGTGGACGCTCAGGCTCAGGTAAAAGTGTTGCACTGCGTGTTTTAGAAGATTTAGGTTATTACTGCGTCGATAATATCCCGGTTAATTTATTACCAGCCTTAATTCATACTGTGATTAATGATTATGAAAATGTTGCGGTCAGTCTTGATGTGCGCAACTTACCTAAAGATCCACAAGATGTACCAGAAATCATTGATTACTTGCCAAGTGCTGTAGAATTAAACTTAATTTATTTAGATGCCGATGATAGCGACCTTATTCGCCGTTTTAGTGAAACCCGTCGTTTACACCCGTTGATCAAACAAAACATTGCTCTAGACCAGGCTATTGCCCTCGAGAAGAAACTCCTTGAGCCAATTGCCAGTCGAGCACACTTATACATCAACACCAGTCAACTGTCTCCCCACCAACTAGCCGACTTAGTCAGAGAGCGAGTATTGGGTAAAAAATCGGGTTCGATGGTGATTGTCTTTGAATCGTTTGGCTTTAAGCATGGTGTGCCGCAAGATGCCGATTATGTTTTTGATGCACGTTTTTTACCTAACCCATTTTGGGATAAGGAACTAAAAGGCTACACTGGTTTAGATAAACCGGTGCAGGATTTTCTTGCGAGCCAACCCATTGTGACTAAATTTATTTGGCAAATTAATAGTTTTATGATGACCTGGTTACCGCACTTAGAACGAAATAACCGTAGTTATGTCACTATTGCTATAGGCTGCACTGGCGGTAAGCATCGCTCAGTCTATATTGCTGAATTGTTGGCGAATAATATGCGCAAAGAGCGTAAAGATGTGCAATCTCGTCATCGAGATTTACCCGTTGAAGGTACCTAAGTTGTCATGAGCAAGCATGCGAGTCGACAAGTATTGATCAGCAATAAATTGGGACTACATGCCCGAGCAGCGTCTAAACTTGCGCAATTAAGCGCAAAATTTACCGCAAAAGTCACCATTCAATTAGACGATAACAGTGCTGATGCTAATAGTATTATGGGACTAATGCTGCTTGCTGGCGCTCAAGGAAAAACCGTCACTGTCATCGCATCTGGCGACGACGCTGAGCAAGCACTAACAGAAATCTGCAAACTCTTTAGTAATAAATTTGACGAAGCCGAATAGCTTCTGCCACATTTAGCTCCGCCCCGCTCTACTTAAGTCAATAAAAAAGCTGCGAAAACTGACAGATTACGGTAAACTCAAAATGGATAATGACAGGCAGTTTAACTTGTAAAGCAAGAGTTTATGGTATGTAAAGTAGCTTCAAAGCCAGCGATTTAGTTAACCCTGATGGTAATAATGGTTTGAAGTTTTCTCTGAAACTTCGATAACCAAGTAGTTATCTCCAGCAAGTGCATTCTACTTAATACCAAACTGGCTGCCAAAAAATAAGTTCAACAATCCCTGATAGTTTCGTTTTGTAACGGCACAAGGTAATAATATGCCGGAAGTTTCCGAACAAGAGTATAGTCACCAACGCCTGCAACAGGTTAATGATGCCCTCGACAGTGGTATGTTTGTCTATGTCCGCAAATTATTGCAAGACATGCCCGCTTATGACCTCGCTTTACTATTAGAATCATCACCTACTAAAAGTCGTGTCGCACTTTGGCAACTGATTGATGCCGATCATCATGGTGATGTCCTCGAAGAACTCAACGAAGAAGTTCGAAAAGGCATTCTGAAAAACATTCATCCAGAAAAGCTTGCTGCTGTTGCAGAAGGAATGGATGTCGATGATTTAGCTGAAGTATTTAGAACACTACCTGACAGTATTTATCAAGAAGTGCTTAACGCGATGGACTGGCAAGACCGTAGTCGTGTTGAAGCTGCACTGTCATACGAGGAGGATACCGCTGGCGGTATTATGAATACCGATACCATTTCTATCCGTCCAGATGTGACGGTGGATGTGGTATTACGCTATTTGCGCCTTCGTGGCGAGTTGCCAGAAGCCACTGACTCGTTTTATGTGGTCGACAGAGAAGATCACTTCATCGGTGCAGTATCACTCTCTTCTATTGTTACTGCTAAAGCCGAAACCATTATTTCACACCTTATCGACAAAGATATTGAAGCGATTACCGCGGATATGAACGAAAAAGATGTGGCACAATTATTCGAACGTTATGATTGGTTTTCTGCACCAGTAATAGATGACGAAGGCCGATTGCTTGGTCGTATCACAGTTGATGACGTCGTTGATATTATTCGTGAAGAAGCAGAACACTCAATGATGAGTATGGCTGGTCTAGATGACGAAGCAGATACATTTGCTCCGGTTTTAAAAAGTACCCAACGCCGCTCTGTCTGGTTAGGGGTAAATTTAGTTACTGCCCTGATGGCCGTTGCCGTATCAAGCATGTTTGAGGGTATTTTAAATCAATTAGCCATTCTGGCGGTGCTAAACTCACTCGTCCCTAGCATGGGCGGCGTAGCGGGTAATCAGACCTTAACCTTAGTCATTCGTGGTATTGCCTTAGGTCATGTTGGTGACAGCAACTCAAGAGTTCTGCTCTATAAAGAGTTGGCCATTGGTTTTTTTAATGGCTTAATTTGGGCAGTTTTAATTGCCACAGTTGTGGCTATTTGGCAGCAAAATATCATGCTTGGGGCGATTATTGCTTTTGCGATGTTAATGAACATGACCGCTGCCGGTATTGCCGGTGTTACCATTCCACTGATGCTGAAAAGAATGAATATAGACCCTGCATTAGCCGGTAGCGTTATCTTAACAACCGTTACCGATGTAGTCGGCATCTTCGCCTTTTTAGGCACCGCCACTTTACTACTAGGGCAATAAAAATTTGCGATAAGCTGTCGTAAAAAGCCGTAGCTAGATACTGTTCACTTTTTCGGATAGCTGAAAGCTTACCGCATTAAACTTCTTGTTGGTTAATTTCCTGCTACTTGCATCTCATTAACGATAATAGAGCCGGTACGAATACTACCGCGCATATCGATATCATTACCAATCGCGACAATACCAGCAAAAATATCCTGTAATTTACCAGCAATGGTAATCTCATCCACTGGATAAGCTATTTCACCATTTTCCACCCAAAAACCTGCAGCACCACGTGAATAATCACCGGTCACCACATTGACCCCTTGTCCCATTAGCTCTGTCACTAACAAGCCGGTGCCTAAGGTTTTTAACATGGCATCAAAGTCCCCGCCTTGGCCCGCATCTTTCATCCCGAGTTGCCAATTGTGAATACCGCCAGCATGACCCGTGGTTTGCAAACCGAGCTTACGTGCTGAATAGCTAGTTAACAAATAGGTTGCTAGACTGCCATCAGTAATTATTTCACGGTCAATCGTCGCCACACCTTCTGCGTCAAAAGCGCTACTAGCTAGCGCCTTTTTCAAATGAGGGCGCTCGCTGATGCTTAAAAATTCAGGAAACACTTGTTTACCAATCGCGTCCATCAAAAAAGAAGACTTTCGATACAAGTTACCACCACTGATCGCCGCAATAAAGTGACCAAATAAAGTGTTGGCAATATCAGCGCGAAACATCACCGGCACTTTAGTAGTAGCTAACTTACGCGCGCTTAGTCGTGATAATGCTTCAATAGAGGCTTGCTGACCGATTTTTTTTGCACTTTCCATCGCGTCAAATTCACGGCTAACGGTATAAGCATAATCGCGTTGCATATCATCACCTTCATTGGCGATCATCACACAACTTAAACTGTGACGCGTACTGGGATAGCCGACCAACTGTCCATGACTATTGCCGTAAACTTTAAAACCTTCAAAGCTTGCTAACGTTGCCCCGTCAGAATTTGTTATACGCTTATCATAGGCAAGTGCGGTATCTTCACAACTTTTCGCTAGGCTAATAGCTTGCTCAGTTGTTAACGCCTTAGGGTGATATAAATCTAAATCTTCAGGCGCCATCGCGAGTAAGTCTTTATCGGCCATGCCAGAGCATGTATCAACCGAAGTATACTTAGCAATATTAACCGCAGCTTCAATCGCTTGTTTTAATGCTTTTTCTGATAAGTCGGCAGTCGATGCACTACCTTTACGCCCTGCTTTATAAACCGTAATGCCAAGTGCGCCGTCACTGGTAAACTCAACATTCTCAACTTCACCTAATCGAGTGCTGACACTCAGTCCTTGCTGACGACTCATGGCAACTTCAGCCCCGTCGGCGCCAAGTGTTTTGGCCATAGTCATGGCGTCATTCACACGCTGTTTAACATGTTCAATTTGCATTTGGATACTATCAGAATCGCTCATAGGTAAATTATTTCTCATATTTTTCGATACAAACAACAGGAATGTTTTTTGCTGATACCGCTTTGTTGTATACTATAGGTAATTATCACTTTATTACTTAACATTATGCCCCAGTCTGCCAACGATATCGATGAATTAGAAGAAGAATTACTGAGTAAGTCGGAAATAAAACGAGAAATGCATCGACTGCAGGACTTTAGCTTGGTCATCGTCAAAATGTCGAAGCACCAACGTAGCAAATTACCTTTAACCGATGAACTAAAAGCCGCGATGGTGCTCGCGGATAAAATCAACAATAAACATGAGGCCTTGCGTCGTCATGTTCGTCATATTGCAAAAATACTTGCTGAAACCGATCTTGAGCCGATTAAACAGGCGATGGATGTGATGGCTAATAAACATCAGCAAGAGTCGGTAAAATTTGAAAAGCTCGAAACAATGCGAGACGACCTTATCGCACAAGGTAATGACAAAGTTGAAGCCTTGTTAGCTGAATTCGACACCATGGAAAGACAAAAACTACGACAATTGGTGCGTCAGGCAAAAAAAGAGCACAGCGCAGAAAAAGTCGGCAAACATTATCGTGATTTGTTTGCCTACTTAAAAGAGCATGTGGTTTTTTAGCATTCTCGCCACCTACTACTGCGCAAAATAACGCCTTGAACTAACACCCATCAAGGCGTTTCTTATTCCGAGCGTTAAAAATTCTTTATTAACTGACCACTCACGTAATGATGAAAAAATCGCGTCGCGGCTTAACTCAGGGCTGTCATTTCATTTATTGCTGCGGCTAGGGCTGGGATTCGATCTTGTCCCCAAAAGCTGCATGTGCCATAGCTAAAACAAGGCACTCCCCAAAAATTTAATTTAGTTAAATCTATTTGGTTAATATCCGCCCATTGCTGCCAATCATGTTGTTGTTGATAACGGTTCGCATCATCAACATTTAAGGCTAACTGCTTAAAAATAGTGTCTACATGCTTTGGCTTACTCAAATCGACACCGTTAACATAAATCGCGCGAAAACACGCCAGCATATACTCAACCGCCTTGCCTTGCTCTTGCGCCCATGAAAATAAACGATAAACATTAATCACGCCATCACCTGTAGGGTCAACAAAACCATTGAACTCAATACCGAGTCTTTTAGCTTCTCGCACGGCATCTAAGTATATGTATTTTTGTTTAACTGGTGGAATCGATGCCCCACGCATCAAAAGTGGCAATACCGGTTTAATCACTAACTCAAGTTTATGCCGCTTCGCTAAATTAATGGCTTGGACAAAACCTAAATACGAATAAGGGCTGCGTAAAGACAAATAGATCACCAATGGCTCAGCCTTATTAATCCGTGATGATGTAATGCTATTAGCTACCTCTTCGTAGGCGATATTTGCTGTGAATGTCGCATGTTCTTTATCGAGTAAAGTAAACTTGAGTAACATGCTTTCAAAATGAAATAATCGATTCACGCCAACAAACCAATCACCTGCGAAGAATATATTAGCCGGTGCATAATGCCCCTTGGCTTGTAAGCGCGTTTGATTTTTAACTTGGTGGTTAATGGTCGGCGTCGATGTTTGGTAATGTTCGGTGAATAGATTACCCCAAGTTTTTATAAATATTTGCTCTGCATTTTCAATATTATTGCCCAACAGTTGCCATGCCTGTTGACCGGTAGTTAACAGCGCCATCGTGGGCTCTTCTGTAATTGGCACTAAATGATATTGCTCGGCCATTAAATTAGCGTCTTTAATGGCCCACTGTCGATATAGCTTTGGAGAAATAGTCACACCTGGCACGGTTCCCCAGATAAAAAACACTTTAAAGTCGACTCGATAATGCTTTGATAAACGCGATAACATCTGCACTAACATAAAACTATGTGGGTCATTTAATGAAAGATACACTTCGGCCTGCGCTTTTTTACCAAAAAAACGCGCGATTCTAATATAACGAAAAGCTAAGATTTGGGGCCTAAAGTGACTATGCAGCCATTTTATTTTTAGTCGCAATAACGTTTTATAAAAAATAGTTAATTCCTTGTAGACTAATGATGGCGAGATATTTTTTTTAGCGTAGAATACAAGCCATTATGGCATATTAACAACAGCTAATTCATGAATTTTCATTAAGCTGGGTAATTTATATGCTTAATAGTTATTAAACACAGCTACGGTACTTATTTCTCTAGACTCTTCTAATCTAAGCTACTGTAAATTAATATGATTTATAATGATTATGGGTACTTTCATGGCAATAAGTAATATTAACCAATTATTGATACGTAATCTTGAGGCATTAGCTGCAACAAGACCTCTGTTGGTCAATATTGCCGATGATGGTTTTATTGCACAGTATTTAGTCCAGCACCCTGCAGCTACACTTGATAGCTACCATACCCACTATGCGCAATATAAAACTTGTCAGCGATTAAATAATGCGCGTGTGCGCAGTCACTTTTGTGTCGAGTATATCGCCGAGACTAAGCACGATATGGCGATTATTCACTTTCCCAAAAGTAAGGCTGAGTTTAGCTTCACTTTGGCTATGCTGGCTGAGTCGATGGCCGAAGACGCTACCATTATTATCGTTGGTGAGAATAAAGCGGGCGTTAAGTCGGCTGAAAAGCTCGGCCGTGACTATTTAGAGTATTGTAATAAAGCGGATGCTGCGCGCCATTGTTTGCTTTATATTGGTAAATTCAAAGCATCTTTACCGCGCTTTGATTTACAACAGTTTTATAAGTACTACCCAGTAAAGGTACAAGAAAAAACGCTAAAAGTTGCCGCATTGCCCGGTGTATTTAGCCAAAACGCTTTGGATACCGGAACCGAAGTTTTATTAGATCACTTACCGGCGAGTATGACCGGTAAAGTTTTGGATTTTGGCTGTGGCGCCGGAGTTATCGCTGCTTACATAGGCACCGCTCACCCAGAAACACAATTAACCTTAGTTGATGTCAGTGCACTAGCACTGCATTCGGCACAAACGACCTTAACGTTAAACCAATTACCCGGTCAATATATCGCCTCAGACAGTTTGTCCAATGTACAAGAACGCTATGATTTTGTCATTTCCAACCCGCCATTTCATCAGGGTGTAAAAACCCATTATGCGGCTACAGAGCAGTTTTTAGCAGAAATAAAACAAAATTTAAGCGCGAAAGGCTGTATCACTATAGTGGCCAATAGTTTTTTGAAGTATTTGCCGATCATGGATAAAGCTATTGGTAAAACGAAAACGTTAGTAATTAAAAAAGGCTTTGCCATTTATCAGTGTTATTTAAATAGTAAAAATTAATCAAAATAACTACAACAAAATGATTGTTGAATGTAATAAGGTTTTCTACAATCACATTATACCTATAACTAATTGAGCTCAGTAATACATGCCAACAATCAAAGCTATTTGGTCAATTCGTCGAGTTTTGCTGATCTCTTTCATAGCTGCGACCTCATTATTATCACTTTTTAGTATTTCCATCATCACCCAAGAATATAGCAATAGTTACAATAGCGTCGAAGCAAACCAGATAAAGCACTGGGCAACTGTTTTGTCAGATGAAAGCCTAAATGACTTAATGAACTCAGAGCGGGAAGCACTGAATGATAATTTCTCATTACCTGCGCATATCCCTAATTTAACTTACGTACAAATTTACCGACTGACGAGTGATACTGATGAACTTGAAATGTTTTATAGTTACAAGCGAAATATACAACGCACCAGTCTCTCAGAAAAATCAAACGAAATAGCTAACTTACAAAAGCCAAGATTTACAGAACAATACCTCGAGTATATTCAGGCGATTAAAGCCAATGGTAAAGTTATTGGTTATATTTATCTACAAAGCAGTACCGAGCACATCTCACGCGTGATCAATAAACTCATTACCATCAGCATCATTCTTGTGTTTATTATGTTGCTTATTGCGATTTTTATTGCGCTAAAACTCGCACGCTATTTCAGCGCGCCATTTTCAGCTCTGGCGAGCACAGTGCAATTGGCCGCACGACAAAGAAATTTTCAGCAACAATGCCCGGCAATGCCCTATCGTGAAGCCGATATCTTAGCTCGCAATATTAATATTTTATTTGCCCGTATGGAAAAGCACATTTCTCAATTAGATGCCGCGGAGATTGAAAGCCAAGAACACTCGCAGGAATTAGAAAATAAAATTAACAAACGTACCGATGCATTAAAAGAATCTAACCAAGAGTTACTTTCCACGTTAGAAAAATTACACCAATTTCAGAGTCAACTGGTAGAAAGCGAAAAAATGGCCTCGTTAGGCGATATGGTGGCAGGCGTTGCTCATGAAGTAAACACCCCGATAGGTCTAGGGGTAACGGCGTCAACATTATTAGCAGATAGGATAGAGGAAATAAAAAATGCTTTTGAAGATAAAACGCTAAAATCTAGCCAGTTAAAAAAGTTTTTGCATGACGGCAGTGAAAATATTGCCATTATTTATCGTAACTTAAATCGCGCTGCTGACTTGATCTCTAGTTTTAAACAAGTTGCCGTTGATCAATCCAGCGAAGACGTGCGCAGCTTCGAAGTCAAAGAGCTGTTTAGAGAGGTGTTGCTCACCCTCAAACCCCAACTCGATAACTTGCCTTACATTATTGATATAGATTGCCCAGATAATTTAACCATTAGCAGTAAGCCTGGGCCGATTAATCAAATTTTAATTAATTTGATAATGAACTCAGTGATTCACGGCTTTGAAGGTCGAGAGCAAGGTCGTATTTCAATCACCGTTATGCCACTTAGTAATCAGCTAAATATTCTTTTCACAGATGACGGTATTGGCGTAGATGAGTCAATTAAAAATAGAGTTTTTGAACCCTTTACTACAACTAAGCGAGGTGAGGGCGGCAGTGGCTTAGGCTTGCATTTGGTTTATAATTTAGTTACTCAAGCCCTCGGCGGCTCGATCATCTTAAGCAGCGAAGTAGGTCATGGTGTTAGCATTGAAATTAACTTCCCCATTAATTAAGGCATTATTTTTCTCATAGTCAGGCCAAGACACTCGCGATTATTGCAATGCCGTTGTCTTTACAATAATCCACCAGATATTGAGCGAGTTGAGTAAAAACAGCAACAATAGCATTACTTTCACGAAAATAGCCGCCAAAACAGCCATTTTAGCGATGCTAACGATTGTTTTTTAACATCAGCTTCTATACCATTAGCCGATATTTACGAGCCTAAAAATAGGTTATAATATTAGGTCACAATATAAGCTAGACTGGAAGAAATTCATAATTAAACTTTACAAAACTGGACAATTAACATGCAAAAACCTCATATATTAATCGTAGAAGACGAAGACGTAACACGCTTTAATCTACGAAATCTATTTGAAGCTGAAGGCTACCAAGTCTCAGAAGCAATAGATGGTGATAGCATGGCGCGCGAACTAGAAAATAACGCGATAGACTTAGTCATTATGGATATTAATTTGCCAGGGAAAAACGGCCTATTATTGGCAAGAGAATTAACTAGTCATAAAGACTTAGCATTAATTTTCCTAACCGGTCGCGATAGCGACATTGATAAAATTCTCGGACTTGAAATTGGCGCTGACGACTATCTAACGAAACCCTTTAATCCGCGTGAGCTAACAATTCGTGCTCGTAACATACTTAATCGAATGTCTTCGAGCAATATCGAAAAGACCGACGATATTATCAGTTTTAATCAGTGGAAGCTCGATGGCAATGCCCGAAAAATGACCACACCTGATAATAGAGAAATACCCATCCCTCGGGGTGAGTACCGCGCTTTGCGTTTGCTTATTGCCAATGCGGGACAAATTGTCAGTCGCCAGCAATTGATAAAAGCCATGACTGGTCGTGATCTTCGCTCAAATGATCGTACGGTTGATGTAACCATTCGGCGCCTTCGTAAACACTTTGAGTCGGTAGAAAGCTCCCCGGAGTTGATCAATACCATTCATGGTGAAGGTTATCGATTTATTGGTCAGGTAGATTAACAGCGCCGCGCGCATGAGGATTAATCCTCATGCGTCAATCGGCTACAAGCACCTTCTACAGTTAATGCTCAGCAAGCCACTGCTCAAACGCAACAATAGCATTATTGTTTAACAATCTCAGGGCATTAACGTGCTGCGCTTTAGTTGCCCAAGCTTGAGTTGATTTTTCAATCGCGATCAGTTTTTGGTGCACTTGGCTTAAGCCAGTACTGGCAGCAGCCCCTTTCATTTTATGACATTGCTCTTGCCATAACTGTTGATCTTCCGCAACAACTGCGCCATCTATTGCTGTCAGGTACAGTTGAGACTGTTGGATATATAAGTCCAACATTTGCTGAATCACGGCTAGGTCTAATGCTGCCAAATAACCATTGATCAAGGTTAAATCTATCTGCTCGTTTGTTGCCATGAAGTCTCCTTAGTGGCCATATTATTTATGATGATTGGATGAACGAGTTTGTTGCTATTTGTTTAACAGAAAGTCACTTTTAATTAAAAGTATCCCCGATTGTACCTGCACTTTTTAGCCGTTATTCAATACTGCTATCTTATTCTGTAACAATATTATCATCGCTTTCACAAACATTGCTTTTAGTGGGTATTTCGTTCAAAATAGCCGCCTTTTTCAGGGTCACTGCATTATATTCCACTTTTAACTGTATTTGTGGAAACTATCAATTTTTTAAGATAGTAATGCCGATTATAAATTTACTATGTACTGAAGTTACCAAAGATAGCCCTTTACCTAGTGCACAAGCGAAAAGCGGAGTAAAAATGCCAACATTAATGCCTGATATAGCAAATCACACCACAGCACAAACTGAGGGGACTTTGGATTGGGTCGGCATGAGCAATATAGAAATGCCTATCATGGTTGCCTCTAAGGGCCAATCAGAACGTATGGTTTCTGCCTACGTAGATGCGTTTGTTAACCTTAAAGAGCCAAAAGCGAAAGGCATTCATATGTCGCGTTTATATTTGCTGCTAGATGAATTATCAAACTCAAATATCTTAAACCATCAAAGCTTAGTGGCCTTATTAGATGGTTTTATCAGCAGCCACCAAGACTTAAGTGATAATGCAAAGGTTAAATTTAGTTTTGACTATCATCTGCGTCGCAAATCGCTTATTAGTGGTAAACAAGGCTGGAAGGCCTACCCTGTAACCGTGACCGGTCGGTTAAACAAAGGCCAGCTTGATATCGAGCTAAGCCTCGACGTACGTTACTCTTCAACTTGCCCATGTTCTGCCGCTTTGGCGCGTCAGTTGATCCAAAAAGCCTTTAAAGAGAAGTTTGCTGAGCAAGGCGATGTAGATTTAGCCGCCGTTCACGAATGGCTCGGCACCACCGAAGGTATTGTGGCAACCCCTCATAGCCAACGCTCTGTTGCTGAAATTAAGGTAAAACTTAATAGCTCGACAACTGAGTTCCCAATTACTGATTTGGTCGATTTAATTGAAAATTCACTTAAAACGCCTGTCCAAGCAGCAGTAAAACGCGAAGACGAACAAGAATTTGCCCGTTTAAATGGTCAAAATTTAATGTTTTGTGAAGACGCAGCTCGTCGTTTACAGCACAGCATGAATGCAGCTGAGCAGTTTGATGACTTCTGGCTCCGTATTAATCATCTAGAGTCGCTGCATGCCCATGACGCCGTAAGTGTTACCACCAAAGGCGTGCCGAACGGTTACCAAGCTTAACTCGATTCATTTATTTTAAGCTAAACTAAGCTTAGAATGCTAAGAATCCCTAGTCATTTTACAATCACTAGGGATTTTTTATCACTAAAATTTAAGCTCGAGCTGTTAGCCGTTAACGCATTGGTGATAAAATTTCACCTACCAAACGACTACTATCAAGTCTATTAACTATAAATATGTTGACCACTCCAGCTAACGATAGGTGTGTTACTTCTTCATTATAAGTCGGTTAAGTTCCAGCCTACTACACTCAAAAAAACAATTTCAATAGCTAACCAACTGAATACTGAGTGAATACTGAGTGAATATAAATCTTAATTCACACAATTGGCTGCACTTCAAAAAACATGTAATAAAATTACAGTAAAAATCCTATCACACTAATAATTGCAGCCCAGTGCTGACAATTACTACACCGACAGTGCACATATCAACCAGCAGTATATTTTAAGCCTAAAGTAGATGTAAATAAATTACGAGCATTTACTCTATTCAGATTGACCTTTCAATTTTAAATGTTTACTGTAAGTAATTCCTCGCAACGAAATACGGATTAATTATGCACTTTAAGTGCGGTTTTATTCCGACTTCATTGACATAGGTTGTCGAGGCCTTATTGGGAGAAAAGAAGATAATGCAACTTTACGATCATACTTATCAAAAAGACAATTGTGGCTTTGGTCTAATTGCCCATCAACACGGGGAAAAAAGTCATAAGCTCGTAAAGACTGCCATTCATGCGCTAGATAGAATGCAACATCGCGGTGGTATCGCGGCCGATGGCAAAACAGGAGATGGTTGCGGTTTATTGATGCAAAAACCCGACAGTTTCTTTCGCGCGGTTGCAGAAGAGCACAATTGGCAATTAGGCCGAAAATACGCCGTCGGTATGGTTTTTCTCAACCCTGACCCTATTCAGGCCCATGCCAGTAAAAAAATTCTTGAAGAAGAATTAGTCCGTGAAACTCTGACCTTAGTAGGCTGGAGAATAGTGCCTACTAATACCAGTACCTTAGGTGACATTGCAAAAAGTAACTTACCCGCTATCGAACAAGTTTTTGTTGATGCCCCGTCAGGTTGGCGTAACCGCGATCTCGAGCGTCGGTTATACATGGCAAGACGACGCGCTGAAAAACGCATAAGTGATGAGCGCTTCTATGTCGCCAGTTTGTCGTGCTTAGTCACTATTTATAAAGGTTTAATGATGCCGGTAGATTTGCCGAATTTTTATTTAGACCTTGCCGATATTCGTATGCAAACCGCTATTTGCGTTTTCCATCAGCGCTTTTCAACCAACACCTCACCGCAATGGCATTTAGCACAACCGTTTCGCTACTTAGCGCATAATGGTGAAATCAATACTATTAAAGGCAACCGCCAATGGAGTCGCGCCCGTACCCACAGTTTTAAATCGCCATTATTGCCGGATTTACAAGACGCAGCGCCCTTTGTTAATGAAAGTGGTTCAGACTCATCGTCATTAGACAACATGCTAGAGTTATTTCTCGCCGGAGGTATGGACCTTTTTCGTGGCATGCGACTATTAATGCCACCGGCATGGCAAAATAGTCCGTTGATGGACGACGACTTAAAAGCCTTTTATGAGTTTAATTCCATGCACATGGAACCTTGGGACGGACCCGCTGGTGTTGTGGTTACCAATGGCCGTCACGTAGCCTGTAATTTAGACCGTAATGGCTTGCGCCCTGCCCGATACGTAATCACCCGTGATGGTTTTATTACCTTAGCCTCAGAGGTCGGCATTTGGGACTATGGCGAAGATGAAGTGGTCGAAAAAGGCCGCGTCGGTCCGGGTGAAATGCTAGCCATTGATACCTATACCGGTAAAATTTTTAACTCAAACAGCATCGACAATGAGTTAAAAATTCGCCACCCTTATCGCCAATGGTTAGACAGTAACATTCAGCGCCTAATACCTTTTGATCAGTTAGATGCAATATTGATTGGCCAACGAATATTTAGCGATCAAGAAATTGCCCAATATCATAAATTGTTTAACTACAGCTATGAAGAAATTCATCAAGTGGTAAAAACGCTGGCAGAAAATGGCCAAGAAGCTACAGGCTCTATGGGTGATGACACACCGATGGCAGTTTTATCTAGCCAACCTCGTTGCCTTTATGATTACTTTCGCCAACAATTTGCACAAGTAACTAATCCACCCATTGACCCCTTACGTGAACGCTATGTGATGTCATTAGGTACCTGCATTGGCCGTGAGCATAATGTGTTCAATGAAACCACAGGTCATGCAAACCGTATCCTTTTTGCAACCCCCGTATTAATGTATACCGGATTAAAGCAATTACGCGAACTAGACCCAGAACATTACCGCTCCGACACCTTAAGCTTGAACTATGCGCAAGAAGAGGGGTTAGAAGCGGCTATTTTGCGTTTATGTGATGAAGCCGAAAGCTTAGTCCGCGATAAGCATACCGTTATATTAATATTGTCTGATCGACAAATTAAACAAGGCATGCTACCGATTCCTGCGGCAATGGCCGTCGGGGCAGTGCAAAAACGTTTAGTACAGAAGCAACTTCGTTGTGACTCCAACATTATTGTTGAAACCGCTTCAGTTAGAGATTCACATCAATTTGCGGTCTTGTTTGGCTTAGGCGCTACAGCAATTTATCCTTTCCTAGCCTATGAAACTATCGAACAATTGGTTGAACAACAACAAATTGACCTGACAGCCCGTCAAGCCGTGGTCAATTATCGCGAGGGCATTAATAAAGGCCTGTTGAAAATCTTATCAAAAATGGGTATATCAACCATTGCGAGCTATCGTTGCGCCGGCTTATTTGAAGTGATTGGTCTTAATAGCAATATTATGTCGCTATGCTTTCCTGATTTACCCAGTCGCATTCAAGGTGCTGACTTTGTCGACATTGAACAAGACAATATTAATCTGGCTCGCAAAGCTTTTATGGCGCACCATAAAATGAGCCATGGTGGATTACTAAAGTATGTGCACGGTGGCGAATATCATGCCTATAACCCTGATGTAGTGAGTACGCTACAAGCGGCTGTGCGCAGTGGCGATTTTCGTGATTATCGCATATTTGCCGATCATGTGAACCAACGCCCTGCTGCGGCATTACGAGATCTGCTAGCACTAAAAGACGATCAAATCACGATTGATATTGCCAGTGTTGAGTCAGAAACCGAGCTATTTAAACGCTTTGATAGTGCCGCGATGTCAATTGGTGCGTTAAGCCCTGAAGCACATGAAGCGCTTGCCATTGCCATGAACCGACTAGGTGGTTTTTCAAACTCTGGCGAAGGAGGTGAAGACGAACGTCGTTACGGCACGGTTAAAAACTCTCGTATCAAACAAATTGCCTCCGGACGCTTTGGTGTTACCCCGCACTATTTAGTTAATGCCGATGTTTTGCAAATTAAAGTCGCACAAGGCGCAAAGCCAGGTGAAGGCGGTCAGTTACCCGGTGATAAAGTCACGCCTTTGATTGCAAAATTACGCTTTTCAGTACCTGGGGTTACTTTAATTTCACCACCGCCGCATCACGACATTTATTCGATTGAAGATCTCGCGCAACTGATCTTCGATCTTAAGCAAGTCAACCCAAAAGCGGTTATTTCAGTCAAACTGGTTTCTGGACCCGGCGTTGGTACAATTGCCTCAGGCGTTGCAAAAGCTTACGCTGATTTTATTACAATTTCAGGCTATGACGGTGGCACAGGTGCTAGTCCGCTAACTTCCGTTAAATATGCCGGTTGCCCTTGGGAGCTTGGCTTAGCTGAAGCTCACCAATCTCTTGTGACCAATGGCTTACGCCATAAAGTGCGTTTACAAGTTGATGGCGGCCTAAAAACCGGGCTCGATATTGTAAAAGCAGCAATTTTAGGCGCAGAAAGCTTCGGATTTGGTACTGCGCCTATGGTAACGCTAGGTTGTAAATTTTTACGTATTTGTCATCTAAACAATTGCGCGACCGGAGTTGCAACCCAAGATGCAGTCCTACGTGAGCAATTCTTTAAAGGCTTGCCAGAGCAAGTAATGAATTACTTTAAGTTTATCGCTCAAGACGTCCGGGAAATCTTAGCGGCTGTAGGAGTGAAAAGTTTAACTGCCATTATTGGCCGCACTGATTTACTTGTACCTTTAGCAGGTATTACGGCTAAGCAGCAAAAGCTCGATCTAGGGCCGATTATTGCACCAGTTGTTGCAGCTAGTGATACCGCTTTGTATCAAACCGATAGTAATGAGCCTTTTGACAAAGGTGAGTTAAACCAGCAATTACTAGCGCTCACCTCAGATGCGATACTCCACAGCACGGGCGGTGAATACCGTGTAAACATTCAAAACACCGATCGTTCTGTTGGCGCTGCGTTATCAGGTGAAATCGCCCGCCTTCACGGCGACCAAGGTATGGCAGCCCAACCCATTAAAGTGTTTTTAAATGGCACCGCAGGACAAAGCTTTGGTGTATGGAATGCCGGCGGCTTAGAAATGACACTCACCGGTGATGCTAACGATTACGTCGGTAAAGGTATGGCGGGTGGTAAGTTAACTATTAAGCCACCGAAAGGTGTAGAGTATTTAAGTCATCAAACCATGATCATGGGCAATACCTGTTTATATGGCGCCACAGGCGGCAAACTTTACGGTTGTGGCCGTGCAGGCGAACGTTTCGCGGTTCGAAACTCTGGTTGTCATGCGGTTATCGAAGGCACCGGCGATCATGCCTGCGAATATATGACCGGGGGTATTGTCACTATTTTAGGTCAAATAGGCGTCAATTTTGGCGCGGGCATGACTGGTGGTTTCGCTTATGTGTTAGACGAAGGTGACGATTTAGATATACGTCTTAACCATGA
>JBFJQB010000015.1:0-28376 GCA_041616855.1 Cognaticolwellia sp.
CATGGTGCCGCCTTGGAAAAATAGCATACCTAAAAACCATGAAACTAACTTTGCCGATTTTCGTCCCTTAACAAAGTGCTGGGTCATGTATTGGGCAAACGCTTTCGCGGCACCGGTTTTTGACCAGATACCTAACAAACCACCCAGTAACCATAAATACAATAGCAGCAGTGCAGCCGTACCTTCTTGAGCAAGGTTAGGAATAATGACTTTATCGGTTAAGTCATAGCGCCCTAACATAATAGCTCCAACTACTATTCCGCCGAGTAGGGCGGTAAGGGGTTCACGGGTTAATAAACATAAGGTAATCGTGATCAAAGCGGGTAACAGTGACCAGACGCCGAAGTGAAAAGCCGGTTTTAGCAGCTTTAATTGCTCGTTGTTGTCTTTAACCCATTGCTGCTCAAGCTTAGGAGCAGTTTTTAAAGCATTAAGGTTACGTTGATTAAGGGGGGAGCTTTGATAGTCGACGGCCGCATCTATAATGACTCTTTGGCCTTTGTAAGTATAGCTTGCCACACCTTTATTGTTGGTGCTTATGTCATAGATATAACTTTGCTCTACCCATTGTGGCGCAACAAAATGTTTAATATAAATAGCTGCCAGTGTGGCAAAAATAAAGGCGATTAAGGCAATAGTGTTGTGCTTGGTCGGCATACAGGACTCTTTTTGTTCGTTTAGACAACGGCATTTGCGAGTCTCGTTAACTGCGAAAGCGTTAAGTCGTTAAATACACGGATTAAGTTTACGATAACAGAATGTATCGCAATTGAAATAATAACTTTGTTAAGGTTGTTGTAGCCCAAGATGCAAACCAAGAACTCCTAAGCAAAATAGCTTATTTTAAAATTTCGTGATGAGATTAGGCGCATTTAAAAGCACTTGAGTCGTTTATTGACGGCTAATTTTTCCGGTTAAATACTGTGCCTGAACCTGTCAGTTAAACTGTGATATTTGCTTGATAATCTTGTTGTAATTTTGAGCAAATATTGACTTTTCAACGGTAAATCTATAGTATTCCCGCGCCTTCAAGCCCCGAAATGTCACGTTCTTCGTTTAGATGCCTTTCATTAGGGCTTTCTCGGGCATAAAGTCAAAGTATTTAAATACAAGCCAGTGAGCAAACGCAGGCTTGTATTTTTGATGTTCTAATCAAAGTAGAGAAAAAAATGTTTGAAATACACGCCAGTAAAGCAGCAAACTTAAAAAACGATGTCTTATCAGGCTTAACGGTAGCCTTGGCATTAGTTCCTGAAGCCGTAGCATTTGCCTTTGTCGCAGGTGTCGAGCCATTAGTGGGCTTATATGCCGCCTTTATGGTGGGGTTAATCACCTCTATATTTGGTGGTCGCCCAGGCATGATCTCTGGTGCTACTGGTGCAATGGCCGTAGTAATGGTGAGTTTAGTCGCTATTCATGGTGTCGAGTATTTGTTTGCTACCGTAGTCTTAACCGGAGTACTGCAAATATTGGCGGGGGTATTCAAGCTCGGTAAGTTTATTCGCTTAGTACCCCATCCGGTAATGCTTGGCTTTGTAAATGGCTTGGCTATTGTTATCTTCCTTGCGCAATTAGGGCAGTTTAAGGTCACCGATGAAAATGGCGTATTAGCGTGGATGCAAGGTAGTCAAATGATGACTATGGTTGGTCTGATAGTACTTACTATGGCGATAATTCACTTTTTACCTAAGCTGACGAAAGCGGTCCCATCGTCACTTGTCGCTATTGTTGTGGTAACCATTTTAGTACAAAGCCTTGATTTAGACGCACGCACCGTGGTTGATTTTGTTCGTGATATGACTAATGACCCTGCGGCTTCGATTGCCGGTGGTTTACCACAATTTAGTATCCCCAATGTGCCTTTTGATTTTGCAACCTTAAAAGTTATTTTGCCATTCGCGCTTATTCTTGCCGCGATAGGCTTAATAGAATCGTTACTCACTTTAACATTAATTGATGAATTAACCGGCACTCGCGGTAAAGGCAATAAAGAATGTGTTGCTCAAGGTGCCGCCAATACCGTTACAGGCTTTTTCGGTGGCATGGGGGGGTGTGCGATGATTGGCCAATCTATGATCAATGTTAATTCAGGTGGTCGTGGTCGTATGTCAGGCGTTACAGCAGCGCTTGCGTTACTTGGCTTTATCTTATTTGCTTCTGGTTTGATTGAACAAATTCCATTAGCAGCGTTGGTTGGCGTGATGTTTATTGTCGTTATTGGTACATTTGAATGGTCGAGTATTCGTATTTTAGGCAAAGTGCCAAAAGCCGATGCCTTTGTTATTATCTTAGTTTCGGCAGTAACGGTTGCAACTGATTTAGCGATTGCGGTTGTCGTGGGGGTGATTGTTTCTGCCTTAGTTTTTGCCTGGGAGCATGCCAAACATGTTGTTGTTCGTCGCTCAATAGATGCTAACGGTTCAACAGTATACGATGTAAATGGGCCATTATTTTTCGGTTCAGTATCGAGTTTCTTAGAGCAGTTTGATCTAGAAGCTGACAGTGATGATGTTATTGTTGAGTTTTTAAATTCACGTGTGGCTGACCATTCCGCAATTGAAGCCATTGACACTTTAGCAGAGCGCTATATCAGTCGTGGCAAGCAAATGCATTTAAGACATTTAAGTAAAGAATGTACCCAATTATTAACTAAAGCCGGTAGCTTAGTGGAAATCAATGTTATTGAAGACCCTAATTACCATATTGCTTCCGATAAGTTAGGTTAATTGCGCGAATTAAGGCTCCAGATATTTTTGAGTTATACTCAAAGGTATCTGGAAACTAAATTCGCTGATGTTAAGCGTAGTGTGAATAGATGCAATTAGAGTTTTTTGATGTTCCAAGCCCTTGTATTGGTATTTGTCAGTCTGATGACAAAGGCCAGTGTTTGGGCTGCTATCGTACCCGAGATGAACGGTTAAATTGGATATCCTTTGACTCTGATGCACGTCAAAAAGTGATCAAACGTTGCCAGCAGCGTAAAAAGCGCAAAACTCAACCGGCAAAAGTAAAAGTTGCAGAGGTTATTGTAGAAAATAAGCAAGCCTCTTTACTTGATGGCCCGAGTAAACCCCGTATCGATAACAGCAGTGACCTCGACTTTGGCGATTTTGAGCTCTAATAGTCATTTCCATTTATCGCAGATAGTTGACCATTCAACGCAATTGCTCACTCGCACTATCTCTCTGGCTTGTTGTCAAAGACAATTCGTAATATTGTAGTTATTAACAAAAATAATTTAACTTAATTATTCACGTAAGTAATCCCAAACACATACAAACTTGCCTGAGCAACATCGTGTTGTTGTGCAATGTATAACACAGGAATATTTTTATGCAAAAATTTCTACCATCGCTAGTGATGGCAGCACTTTCTGTTGCCTTAACTGGTTGTTTGCCAAGCGAGCAGCAAGACGCAAAAGTGGTGTTCAATAAAAATCCATATCCAAGCACTTATCAAGCATTACCTTTGCAAACAACACTCATTAAAAATGCCACGGTATTAACCGGCACAGGCGCGCGCATGGATAATGCTGATATCTTGATGGTAGACGGTAAAATTAATGCCATTGGTAACAATTTAAGCGCTGATGGTGCGGTTGAGATTGATGCTGAAGGCAAGTGGATAACACCGGGCATTATTGATGTGCATTCACACTTAGGGGTTTATCCAAGCCCGTCGGTAGAATCGCATTCAGACGGTAATGAAATGAGCTCGCCAAATACCTCAGAAGTATGGGCCGAGCATAGCATTTGGCCGCAAGACCCAGGCTTTGAAGCAGCACGTGCTGGCGGTATTACGACCTTACAAATTTTACCGGGTTCAGCCAACTTATTCGGCGGTCGTGGTGTTACGTTGCGTAATGTACCAAGCCATACGATGCAAGGCATGAAATTTCCAGAGGCTCCTTACGGCTTAAAAATGGCGTGTGGTGAGAATCCGAAACGCGTCTACGGTAGCCGTAAAATTTTACCGTCAACTCGTATGGGCAATATGGCCGGTTATCGAATGGCTTGGGCACAGGCAACTGAATATAAACGAGCATGGGAAAAATATGAAAGCGACTATGCTGCAGGTAAAAACCCCACAGCACCTGAGCGTGATATCGAATTAGATACGCTTAAGGGAGTACTCGACGGTGACATTTTAATTCATAACCATTGTTATAAAGCTGAAGAAATGGCGATGATGATTGATCTTGCTAAAGAGTTTAATTATCACTCCGGTACTTTTCATCATGCCATTGAAGCATATAAGGTCGCTGATACGCTAGCCGAGAATGGCAATTGTGCTGCCATGTGGCCAGATTGGTGGGGCTTTAAAATGGAAGCTTATGACATGGTGCATGAAAATGTTGCGATTGTTGACGCGGTGAAAAACTCTTGTGCCGTTGTGCATTCTGATTCTGCCAATACCATTCAACGCTTAAACCAAGAAGCGGGTAAAGTGATGTATCGTGCGAATGAAAGTGGCTTTGAAATAACACCTGAATTAGCCATTACGTGGATCACCTCAAATGCTGCAAAATCATTGGGTGTAGATGATAAAACCGGGAGCTTAGAGTCGGGTAAAAATGCCGACGTAGTGATTTGGAATCAAAACCCATTTAGTGTTTACGCGCAAGCTGAGCAGGTGTTTGTTGATGGTGCGAAAGTATACGACCGTTTTGATGATAAATACCAAGCTAAAAGTGATTTCTTGTTAGGTCAAAGATAAGGTGAAGAAGATGAAGCATTTTAAATTATTTACATCATCGCTGATTGCTCTAGCACTGGCGAGTTCAACAGCAAGCTTTGCCGAAAGCTTTGCCATTACTAATGCAACGGTACATACCGTAACAGAGCAAGGTGTGCTTGAAAATGCCACGGTAGTGATTGAAAACGGTAAAGTTATTGCTATCAACCCTGAAAGCATTAAAGCTGATACTATCATTGACGCGCAAGGAAGAGTGTTAACGCCAGGCTTCATAGGTTCAATGAATCAACTTGGCTTAGTTGAAGTGGGGGCAGTGTCACGCAGTCGTGATGCTGGCGATAAAAAAGCGGATATCACTTTTGATGCCAGTTTAGCGTTTAATCCTCGTTCTACCCTTATTCCTTATAGCCGTAAAGGCGGTATCACCAGTAATGTTGTCGCGCCACGTGGCGGCGAAGATATGTTTAAAGGTCATACATTTTTTGCTGATTTATCAGGTGAATTTGAGAGTGTTCGTGTAAGTAATCATAATGTTATTATTGATTTAGGCGCGAAAAGTAAAGGTTCACGAGCATTAGCTTTACAAAATTTACAAGAAAAGCTTGAAGATGCGACTAAGGCATTAGCGAAAGCGAATAAACAGTCTAACAATGAAAAAGATAAAAAAGAGCCAAAAGAACCTAGTCGTGATGAGTTAGTCATTAACGCTTTACTCGCGGGGGAAAAAGCTTTGGTTGCCTATGCTGATCGTGCGACAGATTTGTTAGCGTTACTCAAGCTTAAGAAGCAATTTTCATTAGATTTAGTCTTAGTTGGTGCTGCTGATGCGGTGTTGATTGCCAATAGGATTGCTGAAGCTAAAGTTCCTGTCGTCATGGCCGCATTAGACAACCTACCGGGGAGTTTTGACTCTTTACATGCGTCATTGGAAAATGCTGCGAAATTAACTCAGGCCGGCGTTACCGTTGCTTTGACCGTTAAAGGTGATACCCACAATCTTTATCAATTACGCTTTCATGCCGGTAATGCTATTGCGAATGGTTTAACGCGTGATGCGGCACTTGCATCAGTCACGGCGAATGTTGCTGAGGCATTTAACCTTGATAGTGGCAAAATTGCCGTCGGAAAAACCGCAGATTTAGTGTTGTGGAGCGCTGATCCATTTGAACTCAGTACTCAAGTCTCTCAAATGTGGATTGCTGGTAAAGAATATAGCACTGAAAGCCGACAAGATGCGCTGCGTGAGCGCTACACCACAAGCAGTGACATGCCAAGAGCTTATGTAAAATAAACGCTATAGGTATTATCTAAGCTAGTATATAAGAGCCACGTATCACGTGGCTCTTTTTTGTTTTGTAAAAGGGGATGAGCAATACTAAGCTTTCATCCATAGTGCTAATTGCCTAAAATGCTTTGGGTAATTAAGCCACTATTTTATAAAATGTATAAAGCAAAAGAGAGCAGGCAATGTTGCAAGTATTGTTAGAAAATGAATTTGGACGTATTGAGTTATTTGAACTTGCACAAGGACTACAAGCGTTGCGCTTTGTCCATCAAAAAGGCCAAGGCTCGGTAAGTTTATATGGAGGTCAAGTGCTCACTTGGCAACCTAATGATCACCAACCTGTATTTTGGCTCAGTAATGATAGCGACTATAGCGCAGGTAAAGCCATTCGTGGTGGAGTGCCTATATGTTGGCCATGGTTTGGTGGTGAAGTTAAATTAGCTAACGGTTCGCTAAAGCAAGTTAGCAATCACGGTTTTGCTCGACAAAACCAATGGAAAATAGGCGATATTGAAATATCTGCGTCCGCCGTTGCAATTACCTTGTCACTGCAGGGTGATAACTTTTTGCCTTATTGGCCAGCGGCGTGTCAATTAACCCAAACCTTAGTATTTGCAGAGTCTTTTCAACAAACCTTGCAGATGAAAAATTTATCAAATAAAACACTGGAATATACCGGTGCTTTACATAGTTACTTTTGTGTTGGCAGCCCCGAAGAAACTGAAATACCGGCGTTAAATAATGTTGCTTTTGAGGACAAATTGACTGGCAGCGTTGAGCAAAAGTCCACTTTGGCTAATTGTCATGGCCCGATTGATCGTATTTATCACAGTAACGCTAATATGGTGATTATTGATCATAATTGGCAGCGCGAGCTTGAAGTGTCTAGTCAGGGCTGTCAGCAGTGGGTGTTGTGGAATCCGGGGGCAGATGCACAAGCGATGCAAGATGTTCATGCTCAGGGGGAAAATGAATTTGTTTGTCTAGAAGCGGCAAATACTCACTGGCAAACTATTGCCAGCCAAGCAACTCTCAGTATTAGCCAATGCGTTAAAATTCACCCTATTCGGAAGTAGGTTGCTAAACAACCAACTTAAGATTTATCACCGAAAAGATTTGGTTGACCATTAGTTAAATATAACACTCTGATTTTTACCGCTATTCTTAGCTTTATATAACGCTTTATCTGCCGCTTCAATATAATCGTTAATCGTTGTGTTTTTTAGCGGTAACTGACAGAGGCCAAAACTAATGGTGGTGCTAAAGGTACCACTCGTTGTGGTTATGGGAAAAGATATGGCGGCAATATTCTTTCTAATGCGTTCAACAATTATAAGAGCTTGCTCAGCAGTTGTTTCGGGTAATAGCATTATAAACTCTTCACCACCCCAGCGACCAATGACGTCAATTTTTCGAAGGCTATGTGATAGCTGATCAGCCACAATACGTAAAACATCATCACCCACCAAATGACCATAGGTGTCATTGATACTTTTGAAGTTATCGATATCGGCTAATACCACACAGAGGTTTTTATTGTTTTTGGCAATGCTATCAAAACGAGAATGGATATGACTTCGGTTTGGCAGTTGCGTGAGATAATCTGTTTCTGAGTGCTTAATCAAGCGTGCTTTGAAATAGTTGATGCTGTTTAAAAGTAGCAAGTATAAAGCAATGACAATAAAGAAAAAGAGCACAAAACGACTAATAAATATCTGCCAATAGGCATTTTGTTCTACGGCGGGCGGTGAGACAATAAACATTCGCCAATTAAGCTCTTGTATCGGCATTTGAGAAATCAATACCCCCTCTGCAGTCGTATGTATCATTGAAGAGCTTAAGTTTTTATCCGCGGGAGTGTTTTTCATCAGTGTTTGATGCCATGGCAAATCACTTAATCGCGTCATTAAGCTTTCGCGATGATGGCTTTTAGATCTCATGATGCTATTAGAAGATAAGGTGATAATGTTATTACTATCAACAAAATACAATTCAAAACCAAAGCGTTCGTTGTACTCTTTGAATTTGTTGGCGAAATAATTCAGGTCGATGGCAACCCCGGTAAAACCGATAAACTCACCGTCTTGGTTACGTATTTTATTATCGAAATATAAGTGTGGATCTTCATTATTTCCTATATCACTAAACTGCTCACCGGGTAAATCTTTTAGGCGATGATACCACTCTGGTTCTTGGTTGTTTAATAAGCTTTCTTTGGAATCGGAGTCGAGCATAAGGTTATGCTTTTCTAGAGCTATAAACGCTAACATATTGTATGATTTCGAGATTCTATCTAAGTAATCTGCAATATAGTCTTTTTCGATATTCTCTTGATTTGCATAATCGATAACAAATTGATTGTTCGCCATAAAATTTGCAACATTTAATGGCCGAAGTATTTCACTGGTGACTAACGAGAATAAAGGGGTGATGGCACTTTGTACTTGTTTGTTATGGCTATTGATCACGTCTTTTAGGGTGAAATAGGACGTTAAAACGACCGTCACGATAGTAACGAAAAATACGACAGCAATGTTACGATCAAATTTATTACCAAACTTCATAAGGTTGTAAGCGTACCTAACTTTTATCGATGACTTTTATTTATAACGCGATTAATTCATTTAAGCTACGATTTTATTCTGGGATGGGAATATAAATAGCTTGCTGCTGCACAGCTACTTAATTTATCCGTAAATACTTGCTTAATAACGCTTGCGTAAAGCTTGTTTTTAAATAAAAGCCACGAGGTAAGGTCATAAAGGGTTGGCCGAGGCGATTAAACGCTTGAGTTTTTGCTTGGCTGTTCGCGCCTTTAGGGCGTAATTGCAGTACTTGACCATGCTTGCCGTGAATGTTTTCCACATCCCCTAATACGATCATATCCGTGAGTTCTTGCCAGTCGAGGGCAAGCAAATGGTCTTCTTCAGGAGAAGGAGACCAAATAAAAGCAGTACCGACAATGCGCTCGGCAACGGGAATGGTGCGTTCAGATATCACTGGAATCCATAATACCCGTGCGAGCTTATTACGAATATGGCTAGTTTGCCAGCGGGCGCCAACTAAACCGGTTAAGGGGGCTACACAGACAAACGTCGTTTCTAATGGTTTACCTTGGGCATTAATCGGCAAAGATTTTAATTCAATGCCTAAATGAGGAAAGTCAGGCTCCGGCCGAGAACCTGCGCTGGCACCTAACACTTGTTCTAATAATAAGCCGATCCAGCCTTTTTCTCGCTTGAGGTCATTAGGCACGACAACATTAATAGACTCGGCAATTTCTCCTAATGTCAATCCGGCAAGGTTTTGTGCGCGAGCAAGTAATTCAGTCTCGTTTTTAGGGCTTGTTGTACTACTCAATGCTGACTCTGCTATTAATCTTTATTTTGCTTATTATCATTCAGCGACCACGCTTTGGGCAAGGCAATTATCTCTGGTTATTTTTTTAGCAGCCAATGTTTAGCGTCAACATTGGCTAATATACAACTTACTAAAATTTCTATTAATAAGTGTTTGCCCAAAAGTGTAGAGTGTGGAAGAATCAAAGTATTATTTAATGCGCTCAGGAGTTCCTGTGATAGATGCCGAAGGCTATCGAGCCAACGTCGGCATAGTAATAATCAATGACAGGGGACAAGTATTTTGGGCAAGGCGATTTGGTCAGCATTCTTGGCAATATCCACAAGGTGGAGTTGATGAGGGTGAGTCTGCAGAGCAAACCATGTATCGGGAATTAGACGAAGAAGTCGGTTTGAAACCTGAACATGTAAAAATTGTAGCGACCACAAAGCATTGGCTAAAATATAAATTACCAAAAAGGTTAATTAGACACGAGAGTTTGCCGGTTTGCATTGGTCAAAAGCAGAAGTGGTTTTTACTAAAGTTAACGGCACCAGAATCAGCGGTTGATTTGTTACATTCTAATCACCCTGAATTTGACGACTGGCGTTGGGTATCTTATTGGTATCCAGTCAGACAGGTTGTGTCATTTAAACGCGAAGTTTATCGCAAGGTGATGAAAGAATTTGCTTTAGCAGCAATGCCGAGTTATCGCCAAGAACGCCGTCGACGTCGTGGTTAATGATTGTTCATCTTAGATTATTAGTATGTCTTGGAAAATAGCTCACTGCGGTGAGCTATTTAGTTTTACATGATTGCATTAGCTAACAATATTGCCTATCAGAGGCATTAATATCTGTTGATTTAGCAAGGATATCTCTACTGATATAAGTTTATATGTTCAGTAGCATTTTACGCACCGACCCAGAACTTACATAAAGGGACCGTAATGCTAACCACTTTACGTCGAATTGTTCTAGAGTTTAGTCAGGCCGCTGAGCTTGATCAGGCGTTGCTGTGCTTAGTTACTCAAGTGAAAGATGCACTTTCTACCCAATGTTGTTCGGTTTATCTAGCGGATCATCAAAAACAACATTTTATTTTAATGGCCTCAAATGGCCTAGCCGAAAATGCTTTTGGCCGCACCAGTATTGGTTTTACCGAAGGCCTTGTTGGCTTGGTTGGGCAACGTGAAGAGCCCATTAATATTGCTAACGCTCAGCAACATCCAGACTTTATTCATGCCCCCGAAGTTGAAGAAGATCATTTCCAAGCGTTTTTAGGGACGCCCATTATTCATCAACGCAAAGTCTTAGGTATATTAACGGTTCAGCAAGAAAACGCCCGTGTTTTTAACGAAAATGAAGAAGCATTTTTGGTGACACTCGCCGCGCAACTAGCGACGGCGTTGGCCAGTGTTGAAGCACAGGGCATGATTGAGTTAAGTCATAGCCATCAAGGCCTAGGTAAAAACCTGATTGGTATAGGCGGCGCGCCAGGGATTGCAATTGGTGAACTGGTGGTCGTGCACCCAAAAGCTGATTTATCTACGATAGCCGTTGTTAAAGTCAGTGATAGTCAGCAGCAGTTAGTCACATTTGAAGATGGGGTTAATCGCACCATTGCCGAGTTTTCTCAGCTGAGTGAGAAGTTAAAAGCAATCATTTCAGATAACAGCTTAGATATTTTTGATGTCTATAAACAACTGCTTGAAAGTGGGCATTTTACCGCCGAAGTTATGGCGAAAATTCAATCTGGTTGGAATGCTGAAAGTGCATTGAAGCTGGTTGTTGATGGTTATGTTATGCAGTTTGAAGCCTTAGATGATGAGTATTTGCGAGAACGTGCTTATGATATTAAAGATTTAGGTAATCGATTATTAAATAATATTCAAAACGTAGCCGAAGACGAGCAACAATTACCAACACAATTTATATTAGTGGCAGAAGATGTTAGTGCCACTATGCTAGCCGAGTTTCAGCACCTTGGATTACTGGGCATTGTTTCCATTACCGGCTCTAATAATTCTCACACGGCCATTTTAGCGAAAGCATTAAATATCCCAGCGATTATGGGAGTTGATTATCTTGCTATTCGTCAATTACATAAACAAAAGGCCGTTCTTGACGGATATGCCTATCAACTTTACGTTGCTCCTAGTGATATTCTGATTAATGAGTATCAATATATTTTAGCCGCAGAAAATGAGCTACAAGCGCAAGTCAAACAAGCAGAACATTTGCCAGCTCTCACCAAAGATGGTCATAAGGTGAGCTTGTTAGTCAACGCTGGGTTATCTGCGGGCTTTGAATATTCGCAAAATGTGGGGGCTGATGGTATTGGTTTATACCGCACTGAAATCCCATTTATGAACCGTAGTTGTTTTCCATCTGAAACTGAGCAAACCACATTATATAGACAAGTGCTAGAGTCCTTCGCTGATAAACCGGTTACCATGCGAACCTTAGATGTTGGTGGCGATAAATCGCTGCCATATTTCCCTATTATGGAAGCAAATCCATTTTTAGGCTGGCGCGGAATTCGAATCACCTTAGATCACCCAGAAATATTTTTAGTACAAATTCGTGCCATGATGAAGGCAAATCATGGATTGGGTAATTTAGCCATAATGTTACCCATGATCACCAGCATCACGGAAGTAGACGAAGCCATTTGTCTTATTAATCAAGCGCATTATGAGCTAACAACGGAATTGTTTTGTGATGAAAATGACCTGTTAGCTCGGCCTAAAGTGGGGGTGATGATTGAGGTGCCTAGTGTTATTTTTCAGTTGGAAGATTTAGCTGATAAAGTCGACTTTTTCTCAGTGGGCAGTAATGATTTAACCCAATATTTGTTAGCCGTTGATCGTAATAATAGCCGAGTCGCGAGTTTATATGACTTTTATCATCCTGCTGTGTTGCGGGCACTGCATTATATTGCGCAAAAAAGCTCAACGAAAAATATGCCCTTAAGTATCTGTGGAGAATTAGCTAATGAGCCCACAGGCGCGATACTTTTGATAGCAATGGGCTATAAAAATTTAAGTATGAATGCGCATAGTATTGCGAAAATAAAGTGGGTCATTCGTCATGTTGAATATCGCAAGCTAAAACAAATATTAGCAAAAGTATTAAGCTTAACTAATACCGCCAGTGTGCATAACTATATGCATAAAGAATTGGTTGAACTAGGTTTAGGAGACTTTGTGCATGCAAGATTACAATAAACGTTTGCCCGTTGTGTTGTTAGACCATGATACTGTAGGGGCTGGCGATGTTTATTAGTGTTTTCTTAGTCTGCGGTTTGTTGGGTGCGATTGTGGGGTTTTTTGCCGGTTTACTCGGAATCGGTGGTGGACTTATTATTGTCCCCGTATTGGTTTATCTCTTGCCTTTATTGGGCATAAGCGCTGAATTGGCCTTTCCAATGGCATTGGCAACGTCGTTAGCGTCGATAATCTTCACCTCCTCTTCGGCGGCATTCGCCCATCATAAAAATGGCAATATCCCTTGGCCGTTAACGAAAAAGTTAGTGATAACGGTGGCCGCAGGTGCTTTACTCGGAGCCATTATTGCTGGCTTATTGTCGCTAAAAGCTTTAACGATGATATTCGCAAGTGCTGTCTTGGTACTGGCCGGTTATATGTTTTTATCCATCAAAGTTCAGCGCAGTGCTGACTTGCCGACTAATTGGCGTCTGCAACTGATTGGACTTTTTACTGGAGTGCTGGCAAGTCTGATGGGCATCGCTGGTGGAGCGATATTGGTGCCCATTTTAATGTATTTTTCATTATCGATGCGTCAAGCTATCGGTGTTGCAACGGCTAGTGGTATTGTTGTGGCGTTATTTGGCGCTATTGGGTATGTGATTATCGGCTTTGGCCAAAGCAACTTGCCGTCCTGGAGTATCGGTTATATTTATTTGCCCGCGTTGTTAGGTATTGTATTAACCTCGTCGTTATTCGCGCCACTTGGTGTCAAGGTGGGGGCTAATTTATCTTTGCCTTATTTGAAAAAAGGCTTTGCACTCTTCTTGATGCTGGTGGCAATTAAAATGATCTGGTTTTAACATGATACCTTAGGGTAACTTTTATTGAGATTGCTTTTATCTGAGCAGCGTTTTATGGCATAATTTTGTTGATAAACTTATGCCTTAAAAAGCAAATTTTAGCTAAACGCATTATGACGGCATCGGGATAATTTTATAGCTACCATGTTAATAAGTTGCAGACAAATTCTCTGCACTACGGCAAAATCTAAAGGAAAACCTAGTGAAAGCATATCTTGATTTAATGCGCCATGTCAGAGATGAAGGGGTTGAAAAATCTGATCGTACCGGCACTGGCACTAAGAGTATATTTGGTTATCAAATGCGTTTTGATCTTGCCAAAGGGTTTCCGTTAGTTACCACAAAAAAATGTCACTTAAAATCGATCATTCATGAACTATTATGGTTTATAAGGGGCGAGTCTAATATTGCCTATTTAAAGCAAAACGGTGTGAAAATTTGGGACGATTGGGCAACTGAAGATGGCGAGCTTGGTCCTGTCTATGGCGTACAATGGCGTAACTGGCCCGCACAAAATGGCGAAACTATTGACCAACTTGCGCAACTGATTAGTGATTTAAAACATAATCCTGACTCGCGTCGGCATATTATTACCGCTTGGAACCCTGCTTTACTGCCAGATACTTCCATAAGCCCAGCGGATAACGCAGCACTAGGCAAACAAGCCTTACCGCCATGTCATACCTTGTTTCAGTTTTATGTACTCAATGGCAAGCTCAGCTGTCAACTTTATCAAAGAAGCGCGGATATTTTTCTTGGCGTACCATTTAATATTGCCAGCTATGCCTTATTTACCATGATGATAGCGCAGGTTTGCGATTTAGAGTTGGGGGATTTTGTGCATACATTTGGGGATGCACACTTGTATTTAAATCATCTTGAGCAAGTCGATGAGCAATTATCTCGAGCGCCACTACCTTTGCCTCAAATGTGGATTAACCCAAAGATCAAAAGTATTTTTGACTTTACTTTTGAAGACTTTGAATTACAAAACTATCAAGCTCACCCTCATATCAAAGCCGCTATTTCGGTATAGCCTTACTGCTATATTTGGCATTTCATCACTACATGTAAACAAGGGGCGCTGTGTGCGCTTCTTGTTTACCTGCATTAATTTGCAGTCATTTTCGTGCTTGCATCATGTGGTTTAATCGCAATAAATGCTGCGACTAACTAGCCTGAGTTCGGTTGAAGAGAGTGAACTTTCGCTACGTAGCTATGTTTTTTTTCATAAAAATTTCTGAATAACTTTTCTTCAGATCAATATAAATATCTGCAGAAAAAACAGCCTTTTCATTGAGGGGATTTCAATGTATTGTGGTAACGGTAAAAGGTGTTGATTTAAAAATAAGGAATGTTTTATGAGTGCAGAAAACGCACTTTACATCATACTTGCCGAAAAAATTAGGCAAGATGCGCTCGTGTTACCAACCTTGCCTGAAATAGCGCTGAAAGTTAGGCAAGCGGCAGATGACCCAGACATTAGTTTAGCAAGAATGAGTGATATTATTGCTCATGACCCTGCGTTATCTTTGGGTATGTTAAAGGTGGCAAATAGTGTTGCCTTTGGTCGAACGATTAAAGTGGATTCAGTGACTCAAGCTGTTACTCGTATTGGCTTAAGGCAAATTAAAACTATTGCGACGGCAATGGCTGTAGAGCAAATGTTTGTCTCTAATAATTCTGTTATTTCTGAATATATGCAAACATCGTGGCAAAGGACGGTAGATGTCGCCTCCGTTGCTATTGCATTAATGACACTATATCTAGACAAACACCCACAGAGTACATTTAAACTTGATACCTTAACGTTAGCAGCGCTTATTCATAATATCGGCGTTTTACCGATTTTAACTGAAGCCGCAAATCACCCTGATATATTTGCTAATCGTGTGTTTTTAAAACAGGCGATTGTTACCTTAGCTAGTCAAGTTGGCGCTCAAGTGACAAAAGCTTGGGACTTTTCTGCTGAATATACCACAATTGTAGAATCGTGGAGTGATTTAACTTTGCTACCTAAACAAGCCCATTATATTGATTTTATTCGTGCGGGGGCTATTTATCATGAAATATTTACTAGTGCTTCAACACGGGAAATTTTACTGAAACGCTATGTCACTAAAGGGGTTTTACCGAATGAGAAGTTTATGGCATCAAAAGAGTTTAGTCAGTTGTTAACACAAGTTAAAGCGATGTTTTAGTGGCTAAAGTTTATATATAAAAAAGGCGCTAATTTTGTAGCGCCTTTCAATATCTAGTTGATGAAAATTAGCTTTCTAAATAATCGCTGGCTTTAAGGGAGAACTCAGCTAATAAGTGGTCGATAAAACGGTTTAATTCGCCTGCCATTAAGGCAAAGTCAGCATCAAGTTTAGCTACAACATCGTCACTATCAATATCGTCGTTTTGCTCTTGTATCACATCATAGAATTTAAGACGTTTGACCGCTAAATCGTCACATAAGATGAAAGATAACGATTCATCCCATTCTAGCGCCACTTTAACGACATATTTATCTGCATCTAGATGAGCTTTAATTTCTTCACTGGTCAAGTCTTGGTTTTTAACTCGAACCACTGCGCCGTCATCACCTAAGGCATTAAATTCAGCTTCCATACCCAGTTGGAAGTTAGCACCTAAGTTACTCTCGACTAACCAATCGGTCATGACTTCATCAGGCGCTTTCTCTGGTGATGGAGTCGTGACCGGTAATGTACCTAGAGATTTACGCAATAGCGCTAAAAAATCTTCGGCTTTGCCGCGACTGCTGGTGTCGATAACAATAATATTATGAGCAGGGTTGATATAAGCGCGAGTATCACTAAAGCGAGAAAAAGCCCGTGGTAGCAATTCAAAAATGATGTCTTCTTTAAATTGCTCTTTTTCTTTTTTGGTGGCACCGCGTGATTGCTCTGCTTCTAATTGCGCGACTTTTTGTTCGAGCATGTCTTTAACAACAGGCGCAGGGAGAATTTTCTCTTCTTTACGAGCACATAATAAATAATTGCCGTTTACCGCGTGCACGGTTGAATGACCATGCTTGCCTAACGCATTGACCCAGCCAAAGTGTGATTGTTCAGTTGATGCACAAGGGGTAAATAAATGCTCTGATAATTGTTTCTCTAAATCAGCTTCCGAACATTCAAAAGGGCGAGTAAAGGCAAAAAAGTATAGGTTTTTAAACCACATGAAGATAATCCTATGCCCTATAAAAGTGGGCGAATAATTGAAAAACGAGGGCTATATTACCGCACTTAGTTGCATCACGCACGCCTTAGATGCAGGCCGTTTATGCCTGTCTGCTTAGCGCATACTGTCAAAATTAATGTCATAACTTAGGCCTTCGCCCGCTGTAGAGTACGCAGTAACTGTACCATTTAAAGTGTCGTGTACTAGGCTTTTAACGATGTGTGTGCCTAGCCCCGTGCCACCTTTATTGCCGGTGGTGGTATAAAAGGCATCAAAAAGGTGTTTTAATTGCTCATCAGAGATGCCGTGACCATTGTCTTTATAGACGATATGCACATGGTCACCGTTGAGTTGCACTAATATATTAATAACGCCGTTGTTGATATCTTTAAAGCCATGAATGATAGAGTTAATTATCAAGTTGGTAAATATTTGGGAAATAGCACCTGCGTGACAAAAAACCTCAGCACTTTCGGGACAGTCTACCTTAATGGTGTGATTAGTATTTTTTAATTTAGGATGTAATGATTTAATGACATCCGCGATATAGTTACCGAGATTAACTTTGCGAATTTTGTCACTGATTTGATCAACGGCAACTTGTTTATAACTGGTGATTAATTCCGAGGCGCGATTCAGGTTATTTAACACTAAATCAAGGCCTTGCTCTGTATTTTCGGTAAAATCTTTTAGCACCCGTTTAGAGAGTTTATTATCCGCGATATCGGTTTTAAGTTTGGTGAGTAAATCTACTAAATAAGATGTTGAAGTGATACTAACGCCAATCGGGGTATTAATTTCATGGGTAACTTCTGCTGACATATTACCAAGTACGGCCATTTTTTCAGCGTCGAGTAAACGATCTTGGGCTTTGTTTAATTCGAAAATAGAGCTTTTTAATTCACTATTGGTTTCGAGTAGCGTTTTTTGGGTGATTCGCCTGCGGTTATTTTCTGCCTGCAGCTTTTCTTGTTGCTCTAATAACTCACGTTGCTGCATTTCCATTTTTAACATGGTGGTGCTTAAAGATGAGGTTTTACGTGCCACTTCTTGCTCAAGCATCAGGTTCTGCTCATCAAGCTGATGATTAGTCGATATAATTTTACTTTGCGCTAAGGCGAGTTGCTCTTTATAGAGCACCAGTTCATCGATAAGGTTGTTATAGGCGTTTTGCAGGATATTTAATTCGTTATTTTCATAGTTAATCACGTGCAATTTCGAAGCCTCAGGGTCATCGATATCAAATTGATTAATCTGCTCGGTTAATTCGTTCAGTGGGTTGGTTAAAAGGCTTGAAAAGGCCAAAGAAAATAATAAAACCAGGGCGGCTGTTTTCACCATCGCATTGCCGATGAGAAAGTAAATGCCCACTTGTATGCGATTAAATATAACTTCGTTGCTCGATAATAGCGTCACGGTTCCCACTTTAGTAGTGCGACCTGAAAACTCAAAAATTAAAGGAAAAGAGTGACCAAATAAACCGCTATTTTGCGAGCTGACGTTAAAGTACTCACTGGTGCTAGGCATACTGTCAATGGATTCTATATCTAGGCTATCTTCATCAAGCGTTACACCTAATTGGGCGATAACTTGATTGTTTTCATCAGATACCTTAATGCCTTTAATCATTGGAATAGCGACTAACCCCTCGGCGATAGCCACCGCTTGTTGGGTGTTAAGTTCCCAAACGGCGCGCGTTAAACTGCCACTAAAGGTTTTCTCAAGTGTTAATAGCTCACTGGTAATGTGACTTTTTGTGTTCAAATACTCGGCAGCAATTTGTACACCTGTAACAATAAAAGTCAGGACAAAATAAAATGACAATACGCGTGTAAGTAATTTTCGTGACAGGCTTGTTGCTTTCATTAAACAATTCTTTTATTTATTGTTTCTTGATTCTAGCTGTTTTACAAAAGGTTAAAAGTTTTTTTTTAAAGTTCAACGCATTTTAATAAATTATGCCAATTTTAAAATTTAAGCGGTTAAAAATATAAGCCTTTTAAAACAGTTGGTTATAGTGAACTTGTTAACAGGGGAAGTACGGGGGATTTTTTTGAAGTATTTAAAAGCCATAAAAACGGTATTTTTTGTCATAATGCTAAAAAATGATTTCCTTGATGTCACAAAAGTGTCATAAAGGTTTGGCAAAATATGCACAATTATTTTTAGCAGAGTTAATTCACAAAGGTATCAACATGAAACACACATACAACAAAATCGCTGTTGCTTTATTGTCTTCTTTATCATTGTCGGCATTTGCAGCTGATGTTGATGTTTACGGTAAAGCGAACCTTTCAGTGCAATCTTCAGATGAAGGCGAAGGTTCATTCACTGAAATAAAAAGTAACGCTTCACGCATCGGTCTTAAAGGCACACATGATTTAGGTGATGGCTTAACGGTGATCTATAAAGCCGAGTTTCAAGTTGACTTAGATGGCGATAGTGCAAAAGGTGATAGCATAACGGCGCGTAACCAATACGTTGGCTTAGCGGGAAGTTTCGGTGAAGTATTGCTTGGTAAAAATGACACTATGTTGAAGCAATCACAAGGCAAAATTGATTTGTTTAGTGATTTGAATGCTGATATTAAAAGTTTATGGAAAGGTGAAAACCGCATGGCGGATACACTTTCTTATAAATCGCCTAAATTTAACAACTTTCAAATCGGTGTAACCTATATTGCTGAAGATGCGGTAGATGCTGACGATGGCGTTTCTGTGGCGGTATTCTACGGTGATGCGAAATTGAAAAAAACTAAAGTATTTGCCTCAGTAGCCGTGGACTCTGATGTAAAAGGTTATGACATTACCCGCGCAAGTGTGCAAGGTAAAGTCGGCGGCGTTGTATTAGGTGCGATGCTACAAACTCAAGAAAAAGTTGATGGTAGCGGTGAAATGGACGGTTTCATGGTGTCGGCTAAATATAAAATGGATAAAGTCACTTTTAAAGGTCAATATCAAGCAGCAGACTTTAAAGGCGGCGATGATAAATCTGGTATCACGGTGGGCGCAGATTATGCCTTAGCCAAAAGCACTAAGCTTTACACGTTTTATACCAGCTTTGATATGGACAGCGGTGCAGACCAAGATTACTTGGCCGCAGGTATTGAATACAACTTTTAGCCCAGATATAAACCAGTAGGGTTTGAAAGGGACAGGAGTATAAAAGTCGCATTTTGCGGCTTTTTTCTTACCTATTGCTTTATAAATCCCTTAAAAACACATGCCCTTTTAGTGAGCTTTAAAGCTGCTTAGGCGAGGCGCTTAAATAGAGAGTTGGTATTATATTGTTGAACATGGAGAAATATAAATTACTTTATTTTTTAGGTGAGCATTTTATACCGTAAGCGATAATATTTTTCATGTTGTCATGAAACTGTCACAATGACTTATCACAATGTTTGTATGCGCTTAGGCTATTAGGACAAATAGATGAATAGACAAATTTTGGTGGTTGAGGACGAAGCGCCAATCAGAGAAATGCTTAGTTTTGTTTTAGAGCAAAATGGCTTTAATGCCATTGAGGCTGAAACGATAGAGCAAGCACAAGCGAAAATAAAAGAGCCTTATCCAGATCTGATTTTGCTTGATTGGATGCTCCCTGGTGGCACAGGCGTCAAGTTAGCCAAGTCATTAAAACAAAACGAGTACACACGTAACATTCCCATTATCATGTTAACAGCGCGAGCAGATGAAGACGATAAAGTAAAAGGCTTCGATGCTGGCATTGATGATTACGTCACCAAGCCCTTTTCACCCAAAGAGTTAATTGCCCGCATTAAAGCGGTTATTCGCCGCGTAGCGCCAACCGCTTTAGAAGAGGTGATAGACTTCCATGGCATTAATTTAGATCCCGTCGCGCATCGTGTTGCCATTAATGATAAAAACCTCGAACTTGGTCCCACTGAGTTTCGTTTGTTGCATTTTTTTCTAACTCATACCGAGCGGGTTTATAGTCGCGAACAATTGCTCGACAATGTCTGGGGCACAAATGTTTACGTTGAAGATAGAACCGTTGATGTTCATATCCGCCGTTTACGGAAGGCGATTGCTGGTGCAGGCCATGAAAACTTTATTCAGACAGTACGAGGGGCGGGTTATCGCTTTTCCAGTAAAATTCCAAGCGCAGGCATTTAACTAAGTTATGTATTTTCGCACGTCAGCTCGAACGCTTTTTATTCGTATTGTTAGCGTACTTCTTATCAGTGGTTTTGTCGGCTATTTGTTTGGCCAAACATTTCTTGTGGTTAGTGTGGTATCGCTGTGCCTGCTTGCTTGGCACTATAACCATTTATACAAATTAATTAAGTGGTTATGGCAAGGCAAGTCAATATCACCACCGCAAGCGAGTGGCATTTGGGGACGTATATACGATGGGCTTTATCGTCGCATTCGTAAACAACGGTTAAAGCAAAAACAATTAAACGAGCGCATACGTAAATTTCGTGATGGTGCTGAGGCATTGCCCGACGGAGCCTTAGTATTATCAACGGAGTTAAATATTTTATGGGGCAATAAAAAAGCCTCACAGCTGCTTGGGGTGCGTTGGCCCAGTGATGTTGGCCAACGTATTGATAATTTAATTCGTTTTCCTGAATTTGCTCAATATTTAGCAGAGGCAAACTTTGACAGCCCGTGCTTAATTATTTCGCCCATCAACAACAATCTTCAGCTTGAACTGCGGATGATGGCATACGGCAGCGACCAAATTTTATTACTGGCGCGGGATATCAGTAAGATACAACGCTTGGAGGAAATGCGCCGAGACTTTGTAGCGAATGTTTCACATGAGCTAAAAACCCCGTTAACGGTGGTGCGCGGTTATGTTGAAATGATACAGGCGAGTGAAACGGCGCTAGCGCCGCAGTGGCAAAAAGCGTTTGCCAGCATAGAAACTCAAGTGTCACGAATGGATAGACTAGTGGCGCAATTGTTGGTGTTATCTAGCGTCGAGAATAACCTCGAAGTTGATAACCACCAAATAGTTGATTTATCACGCTTAATCCTAACTATAATTGAAGACCTACAATGGTTAAATCAAGAAAAAAATCACACCATTTGCGATGAAATTTCGCCGAATATCAAAATAAATGGTAATGAACACGAATTAAAAAGTGCCTTTTTGAATGTTATTTCTAATGCTATTACCTATACGCCGGCTCAAGGGACTATTGCGGTAACACTGCGAAATGAGGGAAATAAAATACGCTTTAGTGTTAAAGATAATGGCCCTGGCATTAAAGCTGAACACATTCACCGCTTAACAGAGCGCTTTTTTCGTGTTGATATGTCTCGTTCGCGCAATACGGGAGGTTCAGGGCTTGGCCTAGCGATCGTTAAACATGTGTTAAACCACCACCATGGCGAACTTAGTATTGTCAGTGATGGGAAAAGTGGTAGTGAATTTATTATCTGCTTGAGCCCGAAAAACAATGCACAACCCCTGCAGTAGGCCTAACTAAAAACTCTTAATAAGGTTTAAGGAAACGCTTGATAGCGTTTGTTGGCTTGATTAATAAAACGGGTTATACATTTAACTTGTCATATTCGTGTCACATAGCTTACTTATTATTGTCATATTCAGTTTATATAGTGTGCTGAAATTAATTAAATTTCTCATCGGAGAGCAAAATGAGTTTAAAACGTACATTAAGCGTTATTGGTTTATCAAGCCTACTGAATTTATCTGCATTGGCGGTGGATAGCGATTTACCCGAATATAAAAAAGTTAGTGGTGTGTCAGGTAATGTTTCGTCTGTTGGCTCAGACACCTTAGCGAACATGATGACATTCTGGGCGGAAGAGTTTAAACGTACTTACCCGAATGTTAATGTGCAAATTCAAGCCGCAGGCTCATCGACAGCGCCACCGGCATTAACAGAAGCGACCTCTAATCTTGGCCCGATGAGCCGTAAGATGAAGTCACGTGAAATTGAAGCTTTTGAAAAGCGTTACGGTTATAAACCGACCGCAGTACGAGTGGCGATTGATGCGTTAGCCGTGTTTGTCCATAAAGATAACCCCATTAAAGGGCTTCGTATTGAGCAAGTAGATGCGATTTTTTCCAATAATCGAAAATGTGGCGCCGAAAAAAATGTCGACCGTTGGGGCGATTTAGGACTCATTGGGGATTGGACGGGCAAAGACATTCAGTTGTATGGTCGTAATTCTGTTTCGGGTACGTACGGGTATTTCAAAAAGAAAGCGCTGTGTAAAGGCGACTTTAAAAACAGTGTCAATGAACAGCCAGGCTCAGCATCGGTTGTTCAGTCGGTTTCTGCCTCGTTAAATGGTATCGGCTATTCAGGTATTGGCTATAAAACCTCGGGGGTTAGGGCGTTACCCTTGTCGAAAAAAGGCGATAATTATGTTGCCGCAAGCATGGAAAATGCAGTTTCGAAAAAGTATCCACTATCACGCTTTTTGTATGTTTATGTAAATAAGCACCCAAACAAGCCGTTAGCCCCCATGGAAGCTGAGTTTTTGAAAATGGTTTTATCAAAATCAGGCCAAAGTATTGTTGAAAAAGACGGATATATACCACTTCCTGCTGCAGTCGTTGCAAAAGAATTTAAAAAGTTAGACTTATAAAAGCCAGAACATCAGAAGAGCTTAGCTGAAAAAAAAGTCCGTGCTCATCGATGAATGCGGACTTTTTTATGTGCAATACTTTCATATTGCTTGGAAATAACTTGAGTGTAAACCAGCAGGAAAGTTAGCGAGAAATATCGACCATTAAGTCATCAGCAAGGTTTTCAAGCGCAGCTATCATGGTATCGATATTTTCTTTATCAGCACCAATAGTGATTTTTGCTTTAAATAACTCATGGCCTGAATGCGGGGCGCTTTCTTGTATGCTAACCAGTTTTAGCAAATTGCCGCCTTGATGATGAATCGCAGAGGAAATTTCTTGCACTATGCCCGCTCTGTCGTTAGCCGTTAACTCTAAAACAAGCAGGGCTTCAGGTGGTGCTTGTTGCTGTTGCACGAGTTCTATCTGCATTTTAAAGCCCGCTAAAGCTGCAAGCTCGTCAGATAATGCTTTTGTGTTTTCAGGCGCAACGGAAACTTCAATAACACCGGCAAAAATCCCCGACATTTGGTGCAAACTAGACTTTTTCCAGTTAGCCTGGTGCTTGGAGAGCAGATCAGATAAAACTTTTACGATGCCGGGACGGTCGACAGTGGTAAAGGTAATAATAAGCTGGTTCATGGTAGTCCTTGAAAATTAATTGTGAAATTTAGTTTAAGTGGCCAGTATTAAGTGTGCGTTAGCTGAGACAACTCTTTATGTAATTGTTCATCATCGCCAAGGTTAAGCTCGATTAAGCGTCTTAACAAACTAACACTATTAATATCAATGCCATTACATTGTAGCCCTAGCTCATGTTCTTCTTGATGCACAACAGCGACATTCATCTCAATATCAATGTCCGTGTTATCGAGTCGAAATGAAAGTAAACCGAGTTGACGGGTAAGGGTTAAACCTCGGCAATCTAACGACAGCATCGCGCCATTTAATGATATATCGTGAATTTTTGCATCAAACTGATGTTCACCTACAATCAGCTTTGCTTTCGAGGAACAGAGAACTCGAGTAAATTGACGTCGATTTTTCATGGTATTTCATTTTGACAAAAGTGGTGTATTCAGCATAGCTCGCTTTTAAAAAAAAGGCACCTTAATTAAGCTATTAAGGTGCCTTTTTTTGTTATTAACTAATTAGTTAAGTAAAGTGGTTAACCAATTTTTTTATATTTTATCCGGTGAGGTTCCGCGGCTGCTGGGCCATAAGTTTTCTTCAACCACGCCTCGTAATCAGTAAAGTTACCTTCATAGAAGTTAATTTGACCTTCATCACGATAATCTAAAATATGAGTAGCGATGCGGTCAAGGAACCAGCGATCATGGGAAATAACCATAGCACAACCTGGGAACTCTAATAACGCTTCTTCCAGTGCACGTAGAGTCTCAACATCGAGATCGTTGGTGGGTTCATCGAGTAGCAATACGTTACCACCAGTTTGCACAAGTTTGGCTAAATGCACACGGTTACGCTCACCACCAGATAAATCCCCAATAATTTTTTGTTGATCATTGCCTTTAAAGTTAAAGCGACTCGCGTAAGCTCGACTTGGGATTTCGAAGTTACCAATGTGTAAAATCTCATGTCCTTGCGATATTTCTTGGTAAACCGTTTTGCTGTTATCCATGTCATCACGGAATTGATCTACACTGGCAAGCTTAACTGTATCACCGAGCTCTACCGTGCCAGAATCTGGCTTTTCAGCACCTGACATTATTTTGAATAAGGTTGATTTACCAGCACCGTTTGGCCCGATAATACCGACGATAGCACCTTTAGGGACACTAAAGCTTAAGTTGTCAATGAGCACTCTATCGCCAAATGATTTTGTTAAATTAATCACATCTAACACTTTATCACCAAGTCGAGGCCCTGGCGGAATGTAAAGTTCGTTGGTTTCATTACGTTTTTGATGATCTTGGCTGTTAAGCTCCTCAAAGCGTGCCATACGAGCTTTGCTTTTTGATTGACGCGCTTTTGGATTTGAGCGCACCCATTCAAGTTCTTGCTTAATGGTTCTTTGTAAGGCACTTTCACTTTTACTTTCTTGCTCAAGGCGGGCCTCTTTTTGCTCTAGCCATGAAGAATAGTTGCCTTCATAAGGAATACCATGGCCTCTATCAAGCTCTAAGATCCAGCCAGCAACATTATCTAAGAAATATCTATCATGGGTAATCGCTACTACGGTGCCAGAATAATCATGTAAAAAACGCTCTAACCAAGCAACAGATTCTGCATCTAAATGGTTAGTCGGCTCATCAAGTAGCAACATGTCCGGTTTTTGTAATAATAAACGACAAAGCGCCACGCGGCGACGTTCACCACCACTGAGTACGGCTATTTTTTGCTCCCACGGCGGTAAGCGTAAAGCATCCGCAGCACGCTCTAGGACATTATCAATGTTGTGACCGTCTTGGCTGTTAATAATGTCTTCAAGTTGGCCTTGCTCTTTTGCTAAGGCGTCAAAATCCGCGTCAGGCTCAGCATATTCGGCGTAGACCTGATCTAAACGCGCCATGGCATTTTTGACTTCTGCGACCGCTTCTTCAACAATTTCACGAACCGTTTTTTCTTCATCTAATATTGGTTCTTGCGGTAAGTAGCCAATGTTAGTGCCAGCTAACGCTTTGGCTTCACCTTCAAATTCTGTATCTACACCGGCCATAATGCGGAGTAAAGTTGATTTACCTGAGCCATTAAGGCCTAGCACACCAATTTTGGCGCCTGGAAAGAAAGAAAGAGAAATGTCTTTTAAAATTGTGCGCTTAGGAGGAACTACCTTAGAAACGCGGTTCATCGACATGATGAATTTATCGGGTAATGGTTGTGCCATGAAAAACCTTATGATTTATTTAGGAAAACAATAATGCTGATATTTTAGGTTAAAGCCGATGGGCAAGCAAATGTGATTGTGGCAATTTAATTTTTTGCTGTAACTAGGGGACTTGGTTGACAAGGGCATGGGAAATTTCCCGTAATTTTATTGCTTTGAGTTAAGCTGACTTATAGACAAAAGGAGGGGCTTTTAATCAAGGGTACATACATGATTTCTGCCACATGCTTTTGCTTTATATAGCGCAACATCTGAACGTGCATAGAGATCCTGAAAACAAGTATCAGTGTCTTTTATCATCGATACGCCCAAACTGACTTTTATAGGGAGTACTATATTATTTTCTAATGTTATTGGGTTGTTATCTAATAATTGTCGTAATCTTTCCGCGGCCTGTTGGCTTTTAAGTTTAGTGGTATTGGGCTGCAATATTGAAAACTCTTCGCCGCCGATACGGGCAAATATATCTTCAGCTCTTATTGTGGGGGTAATAAGTTGCGCAATTTTGATCAACACCTGATCGCCTACGAGGTGGCCATATTGATCATTAACCGCCTTAAAGTGATCAACATCTATGGAGATAACAGCGAGTGCTTCTGGGTATCTTTTTATGCGCTTAAACTCTCGATTAGCGTTATCAAAAAAGTAGCGACGATTAAATAAACCGGTAAGTTCATCATGGTTGGCAAGTTGTTCAAATTTTTCTTTTAACTGATAAAGTTCAGTGACATCAGTAGAGAAACCTATCAAAGTTTTATCGTTATCTTTATCGTTTTGAAAATTACATGGTACTTTTGCACTGAGATAATGACGCAGATTATCATCTGCATCTTTTAAGGTTTCGTTGCTGACAATTTTATTGTTAGTTTCAAAAACAAGCTTGTCAGTTTGCCAAAGTTCATCAGCAAAAGTTCTAGGCATAATGTCAATATCGCGCTTACCTATAATCTCTTCAGCGGGTAGGCCAAATAGCTCTGCTACCTGATTATTAACATATCTGAAATGGCGCTTTGAGTCTTTCATATATATGTGGGCATCGACATTATCTAAAATAACATCGAGTATTTTTTTCTGTTCTTGGTTTTCTGCCTCTAGGGCTTTTTGTGCGGTAATATCCATTGATATACCTGATATACCAATCACTTTGCCAGTGTCATCGAAAATAGGTTTTTTTATGGTTTTATAGGTTAACACTTCGCCAGTGGATTTAACGACATTGCTTTCTTCATTGACTACCGGTGCTTTCTCGTGGATGACTTTGAGATCATTTTGACGTAGCTCGTGAGAAACCTCTAAATCAAAAAATAGGCTGTCATCTTTACCGATAATATCTTCTATAGGTGTTTGAAATAACTCGGCAACATCAGCATTAACATAGGTGTAGTTGCCGGCTAAATCTTTGCTATAGACATAGCAGCCAATATTATCGAGCACGCCAGACATAATCTGCACTTGCAGTAATAATTCGTCATTTTTACTATGTTGATTCTTGGTCATTTATACGTCCAATAACTACTATTTAGCTTTATAACTGCTACTTAGCCTTAACTCCTGAATATTACTTTGGCTCTTAATTTACAGTCCCTTGAAATCATTGCTCTGTATTTAAAATTACTTGTGCTGCTTGTTTTTTGTACAGGGTTTTTATTTATAGTCGGCTTAATAGCAAAGAATTGCAAATGAAATTTATCACTAAAGGCTTAGTTTTTGTGTTAATAAGCAAGGGGTATGGTTTGGCGCCATAGCAAAATAGCTCTGCAGTTGCTTTGTACACAGACCGTAAATGAAAATAGCAGTAATTTATTTAAGGTTAGCCACTAATTTAAGGTTTGCCATTAATTCACTAGGCATATGGTTGAATTCAATGTTAGTTCGGCGGATACTAACTATCTTGCTTTACTAGAGAGTACTCCATCCCTTGTCAGAACTTACTTTTACCTTAGATAATCAATTTACTGCCAGTTTTACCGCAGATGCAGTGACAGAAAATTACCCACGACAAGTGCTAGCGGCTTATTCTTTTGTTGCACCTAAAGCGACTAAAATGCCGACCTTAATTGCTGCCAGTGATAATGTGGCAGAACAAATAGGGCTGACAAAAACTCAGGTAAATTCAGCGGAGTTTTTACAGTTATTTTCAGGTAATAGTCTGTTAAGCGGCATGAAACCGTTTGCCATGTGCTACGGCGGGCATCAATTTGGTCATTGGGCCGGACAATTAGGCGATGGGCGAGCGATCAACCTGACAGAAATACTGACGCCAAACCATGGCCATAAAACCTTGCAGCTCAAAGGCGCAGGGCCAACGCCTTATTCCCGCACTGCAGACGGTTTTGCCGTATTGCGCTCTTCTGTGCGCGAATTTTTATGTTCAGAAGC
>JBFJQB010000016.1:0-27628 GCA_041616855.1 Cognaticolwellia sp.
CGCCGTTTAAGCGATGAAAATGTTGGCGCGGGACGTTGCTTAGCGCGTTTTGACAATAATATTATTTACGGTAGTGTTTCCGGACTATTTTGTTATCAAATAGCAGAGAAAACGTTAATCCCGATCCTTGATGATAACCAAAGCAGTATTGGCTATGTTTATTCGATAAAAGTTGTCAGTGAGACTTTATTATATATCACTACGTTAGGTAATGGCATTTGGCTTTACCAATGTGAAACAAAAAAATTACAAAAACTCTTTCAGAGCATTAATTTATCCAATGTCTACGCGGTAGATATTGACTCACAATGTCGGATTGTGTTGGCAGCAGATAACCAAATATGGTTGATAGAAAACGAGCACGCCGAGAAGGTATTAGAAGTTCAAGAGTCTGTTGCTGCTTGGTGTGCACAGTGGTATTCAGCCAGCGAAATTCTGTTAGGGACCTCTGAAGGACTAAAACTATTTGATCTTAATACTAAAACCATTAGCTTTATTATTGATAGTTTCCCCAAACATAAGTTTTGGGAATTTACCACCACCAGAAGTCTTTTAGCCGGTGCTGATGGCTTATATTGGTGTGGCTTAAACGAAGGCCTTCAATCGGTTAATTTACAGCGACTGACCAATGCTATAGCAGCGCCAGTGCCTGAAATAAAAAGTCTAACGTCGAACACTAAAATCAAAAAGGCTCCCGGCTGCATTGAGCTAGAAGAAGGTAGTTGGAGTTTACAAATTCGTTTTGGCTGCTTTTGGCTTTGGCAAGAGCACTCTCTGCACTATCAATACCGTGTTGTTGGATTGCACTCATCATGGCATAAAATGGATGGCTCTCGCATCGAGTTAACCACGTTACCTGTTGGTGATTATATTCTGGAAGTTTCCGCCAATAGCAGTCTTGCTCAGTCAGGGCAAAGCCATCAACTGTTAAAAATCTCCGTTAAAAGCCAACGTTTATTTGGAAGGCTATACTTAGCCGTTGCAAATTGGTTTAACGCTATGGTCAGTAAATATCGAACTCTGCGACAACTGAGTAGCATACAGCAAGATTATGAAGAGATGGAAGAGCGCATCCAGCAACGGACTAAAGAGCTTTTTGACGCGAATCAAGCGTTATCACAGCTAAACATTAAATTAGAAAATTTATCGAATCGCGATCAATTGACCGAGTTGTACAACCGTCGTTATTATTTTGAACAACTCGACACTGAAATTAAACGCGCCATGCGTGATGCAAAACCACTCACGGTAATGATGATCGATATCGATTTTTTCAAGCCCTACAATGACAACTATGGCCATCTTGACGGTGATGTTTGTTTAAAAAAAGTTGCTAAAGCATTACAAAAGCATTTTTATCGTAGCGGGGAATTGCTGGCACGTTTTGGCGGTGAAGAGTTTATTGTCTTAATTCATAATACCGATGTTGAAAAATCGTTAGCAATTGCTAATAAGTGCGTTAAAGCCGTGAGTAACTTAGCGATCCCCCATGATTACTCTGGCTGTGCAAAGCACATCACCATTAGTATCGGCTTATCGACGCAAATTCCGGTTTATCATCAAGGAAGTTCAGCTTGGATAGACTATCGTCAGCAGTTAATTAATCAAGCGGATGAAGCGCTTTACTTAGCAAAGCTCAATGGCCGTAATCGAGTAGAATGTTACGTCAACAAGCCCGCTGAGGCTCACGAAATTAAGCTTAGCTAACAAATAGCAACCCAAATTAATCCTTAACTACTTATCGGCCAAGGAGTTGTTCGCGATGTTAGGTGAGGTATGTGCCGGGGTATTAGCAACGGGAAATGGCTCGGTTGCACTGCCAGCATATAAACTAAGGTGCGGGAACGGTATTTCAATGCCCTGTTGATCAAAGGCGTTTTTAATCTCGATATACATACTATTTTTCAGGTTCAGAAAATTTTCCCGTCGCGCCCAAACTGAAAACTGAATATCAATGGAAGAGCTACCAAAACCTGTCAAAATAAAAATTGGCGCTGGCTCTTCTAAACAAATTAAATTTTTCGCGGCGATATCTAACAGAATATTACGTACTTTTTCAATGTCTTCTTTATAAGCAATGCCAATTTGTAGATCGGCGCGGCGAATAGGATATTTGGTCAAGGTAGTTACCGCACTTTTGATCATACTTTCGTTAGGAATACGGACAAATAAATTATCAAAAGTGCGTAGTTTAACCGAGAGTAAATCAATCGAGATCACCTCACCAGTAACATCGTTAACACGGATAACATCGGTAATAGAAAATGGTCGCTCAATCATCAAAAATAAACCACTGATCAAGTTTGACGCAGACGTTTGTGAGGCAAAACCTAACGCAACGGTAAAAATACCCGCAGCTCCGAGCAAGATACTTAAGTCAATACCAATGTTATCTAAAGCAGAAACCGTAACTAAAGCTAGAATGCCGTAAAAAATGCTTCTTTTTAAAAACAATTGCCCATGAACTGTCATTTTATGCTCTGCAAGCTTGACGATGGCACTACTGATTAACCGAGCAATGATAAAGCCAATAATAAATAATAAAATGGCCTGACACAGAGCGAATAAGTGTGAGGCTTTAAGTAGGTCGATAAACGCGATAATGTCTTGCACAATCTCTCTCTTTTTTAAGCAAATAAACTACTAATACTACGAATAAGTATACCTTGTTCGGATGCTACTCGTGGTCCGCTAATTAACGTTGAATCTAACGCTTCAACAGGGGCATGTTTATCTAGGTGTAACTCTACATTATCGCTACTGCGATCGCGATGCACTGATATGCCGGTCGTCCAAAGCTGATGCGCTTTATCTGCATATAAATGTAGCAATGTCACTGGAACATTAATACGCTCTATGGTTAACGGCTGATCATGATTATTAACTACGGTTATCGGGGTAATAGCACGATGCGGACGTTTTTCGATATTAGTTAATTGAATACGCGCCGCGGTATATTTTGCGTAACATATTTGTCCAACCCGCGTCGACGGACCAAACCAAGAGTCTGACGGCCGCCAAAAAGGCAAATCCAGCAAACGGTCACCTTTAGGTAAAATTTGCGCTGAAAACCATACGGGTGTACTAACATACAAGCGTGACGTTTCACCCGCCAGTAACGTTAATGGTGTATCAGGACGCGCGACTACAGAAAGGTCTGCTAGTAACGGTAAAACAAGAACTTTATCTGAAGTGCCCTGTTGTAAGTATCGACCAAATTTTGCTTCGTCAATTGCACATAAGTCGTCTGAGTTACCAACAATAATGTCCTCGTCACTCTCGATGTCGGTTTCTAAACTCCAACTATTCCATTCATTTTCTAAACGTTTGAGGATGATGGCTCGCTGACCAATACGCCAACAGCGTTGTTGTTCGAGGCTAAACGTAAATTCGCCCCACCATGCTTTATTCGCCATTTACATTATCTCATTTTATATTTGCTACGATTTAACCCGAGAGAATTAATCGCGCATTATTGACGGTTAATTTTTACAAATACCGCTTAATTTTCAATTAACAATAGCTTTCTATAATGTTAGATTATGCTATCTTAAAGCACCTGTGTATATACCAAAATAGCAGCAATTTGCTGTCAACAGTTGCGCTGATTTTATGGCAGTTACCATTCAAGGAAAGGTTTATGACAACATTGCACATTGTTTTGTCAGATTTTGATATTTCTCATTATGTTTTTTCTAAAGTAAAGCGACTGCAAAATAGACTGTCGGCAAATGTTGTCTGGTATATACATCATTATCAAGGTTTTTTTGAGCGTCATTATTTCGCCAATGAACTGGCAAATATTTCTGAGACATTACAAGCTAACGAGCAAAACAGCACTGACAAAATTGCGTTAAAAATCAAGCAGCACTTTCCTAAAAGCAGTATTCATATCTGTAAGGACAAGTACTGGTCACAACACGTTGATAATAACGCTGATGCCCTTGACCCGAGGGTGATTATTAAATCAAAGTCAGGCCTAAGTTCTGCTGATCATCAATACATTAATAATAATAAAGGTACCTTATTTATCTTAGGTGAAGAAAAATGGTTGGCTGACGGCAAAGCGATTGGCGCGATTGATCCCTTCCATGAAGATGATGATGAAAACAAATCAGCCATTAACGTTGTTAACTTTATGCACAAATGGTGCTCGGCTGTTGAGCAAAAAGAGGTGTTTTTATTGCACGTAATTCATATTCCTCCTCTGGCGATAGAATACGAAAAGCAAATTGAGGCACTGCACAAAGAACAAGTATATCGTTTCGCTAAAACGATAAAGTGTGCAAAAGATTTACTGACTTTTACTCGAGGTACGCCTGAGCATGCTTTAGTGAATTACGCTGATGTAAATAAAATAGACCTCATTGTACTTGGCTGCAGAGAACACAGCTTATTCGATAAGTGGCTCAATGGCTCAACTATATCAGCACTGATTAACCATCCGCATGCAGATATGGTATTAATCAACAAGCCTTAAATTATTGTCCAGTCCACCGCGACTAGTTTAATCTAAAAAACAAGTCGCCAAAGCCCCACAGTAACGTGCCAGTGATCAGTAGCGACACTTCAAGGATACCGAGTTGCAACCTGATCTCATGTAATATTTTGTCGGTTTTGTTGGCAAAGTCATCTTCTATGGTTTTAATTTCGCTATCGAGTTCGTCGCTTGAAACTTTTAATTTACGCAGCTTTCTTTTCGCACGCGCTAAGGTAATGCGATGATGAAAGTTCAATCGACCAATTAATAAACGCTCTTGTATTATGCCCCCTAAGCTTGACCAGATACCCAGGACAACAATTAAGCAACCACTGCGAGAAAGCCACTCTAACCCCGCATATTCAATAATAGATAAGTAGATCCCCAATGTCGCGACTAATATTGCTAATAGCCAATTAATTAAAGGGTGACGTTTCGGGATACTCGCCGCAGAAATTATTGGTGCGTTATTTGGCTCGCTTGACGGTGTTGACTCTACTGACATACCTACTCTCTTTTAAAGGGCGTTTATTTTTGTTATTTGCTACGTTAAGCGTTACGGCGATAGTTTATTTGTCTGAAGACGCTGATAATAACTCTGCAGCTACTCTTTATCTTTATCTTTATCTTTATCTTTATCTTTAGTCGATGAGAATTGCTTCTTATAGTTAATGTTAGCACTTATTTCTTCACCACTGGTGGCCTCAAATGAGATACTCGGTGATAATTTATATTCAATATTCCAGCCCGCTTGGACGCTATTGTCAGAGTCGATACTTGTACCGTACCCTACATGTAAGCGATCGTTAATTTTAGCTGCGATATCAACCCGCGTGCTATTCCCGTTATGAGCACTTTTACTGGTAAACGCGACATCTTTCAAACCCAGTTGGTCACCAATTTTTTGCACTAACTTGTTAGCGCTTTCCACCCCTAAACTGATGGCAGCACTCGTTAAAGCGTTACCTTCTTGTTGTGACAAAGACGCTAAATTTCGGCCGGTAATTAATAGCGCTAAAACATTTTCATCGGCCATGGCCGGCTCAGAAAACAGCGTTAAACGTGGCTGATGTATCGTACCATCGGCAATAATGCCGACCTTAATATCATCAACTATGCGCACAGCGCGAAACTGAATGCTAGGGTTTTCAGCAGCGCCAAGAAATAATAATTGGCCTTGTTCTATGGTCAGAGTTTGCTTATACGCTTGAAATTTGCCATCTTTTAAATCTAAACGACCGTTAAGGATCAGTGGCTGCCCAGAAAGCAGTAATGAAGATAAATTACCTTGAATGTCGCTGGTTAAACCAAAACCACTGATTTTAACGTTATCGCCGGCTGCGATAGTTAAGGCAACATGATAGCTATATGGTGAGTCTTTACGCGTGCTGTCGGTTTCATCCATAATGACTTGGTCTTCTGAAACCGTAATGGCTGGTTTTGGCAAAGACCCTAATTTCACATCGGCTTGATCAACCAGCAGGTGACCATCAACAGTTAAGTGCCTATCTTGATAATGTGCATTTAAGGTCGGCGAAACAATGAGCTTATTGTCGGCATTATTCACCAAAGTCACTTGTTGCCCTTCTAGGGTTATGTTTGCTGTCATCGGATGAGAGAATTTTGCCTTGCCCGATAGGGTCAATGCTCCCTGCGGATTTTTTAACTCGCCCAATAAAGTGATGCTATCTTGTTTACTGCTTAATTTGACCTTGCTGTCGCGAATATCTAAGCCATATTGATCAATCACGAGGTGATTAATATCTAGAGCGCCCTCGCCGTCAAAAAGTGGCTCGGCCCAAGTTCCCGCAATGGCAAAGTTCTGCTGTAGGCTAAGGTCTATTTTATCAATACGTTTTTGCCACTGCTTGAGCCAATCAAACTGTTGCAGGTTAAGGGATAAATTGCCGGCTAAGCGCGCAGAATCCATCAAGGGCCAGTCACTGGTTAATTGCGCGGTTATTTCATCATCTGCGGGTAAGCGGATATTTAACTGCGTGGTTATTTTTTCCTGCTGCCATTTTCCTTGTAGCTTCATCAATTCAAGGGTGATTATACGCTTTAGCTCAGGCATATCATTTTGGCCTTTCTCATCCCAAATGCTGAGCGAAATGTCCGTTTGGCTTAAGTCAAAATCAACGATAAAATCAGGAGTTATCGATACTACTAACAGGCCTTGTGGCATACTGAGCTCAGAAGGGAATTCAGCCAATGATAAGTTAGACTGTAGTGCTTGCCATTGAGTAACAACCTCAATAACACCTTGAGTTTGTTGACTATTGAGAGAAAACCCTTGCCCGGAAACGTTAAGATCAGATGATCGCCATTTGAAACTTGGCAGCGATAAATTTGCCGCAAATTCTTTCAACTGTTGTTTTTTTCCCTCAAGCTGTAACTGCCCCGTTACAACACCTTGTACTTCTTGTGGGAATTGCTCTGGCAGCGCTGGTAACATCGCTTGCCATACTTTGACTTGCTCAGCCATCGCTGACATTGACCATTGCTCGAAAGCTAAATTTGCTTGCCAATCGCCGCCATGGTTTTTGGCATTAATACATAAGCTACCACTGCCATTAAGGCAGAGATTGATTAAATTTTGCTTTTCACTACTGAGTTGCAATTGCTCTGCCCTGAGCAGTAACGCCTGGTGTTGATTGAGTGCAGAAAACTCTAGATTGTTAATTTGCCAACTACCATGCTTTAAATCACTTACAAGCGCCAACGGTTTCGCATACTGGTTAAGTAATTGGCCATCAAAGTTTAATTTCATCGGTGTATTACCCGCAACGTTTGCGTTAAATAACACGTTATGATGACCAGCAACGCCAGCAACCGTTACAATGGCTTGCTCGATATCAACATCATTTGCCTTGAGCAACTTGGCCTTAAGTTCAGCCTGCCAGCGCTCGCTAAAGTCTATCCCCCAAGCAATATCCTTAGCGTCAAACTCTGCCAGCACCAATTCGGCAATACTGCCCTGTGTTGAGATTAGCCATTGCTCAGCTTGCTTTTTAACCTGCCAATTAGCCTTAGCATTGGTCAAATGAAAGACGTTGTCTAGTGCTAACTTGCCACTATTTAGCTGACCTTTGAACGAAAAACCTTCTGCTATGGGCCGGTTAAGATTAAATTGACCTTGCAAGGACGCGGTTAATTCGCCAAGGTTAATCGCTTTGCTTTTTAGAGTAAAAAGACCTTGCGATATACGCATATCAAGGTCTGCTAACATCGACCATGGCTGAGTGATAACTACAGATGAATAGTCGGTGACGGACGGCAGCACCTGCTGTAACAAAGCAGCTAATTGTGCCTGTTTGAGTTCATTTTTCAAATGCACAGAAAGTGCCGTGCTATTTTGCCAATCCAGTACATTCGCAATTTCAGCTTTTAGCGCTAACTGGGCTTGTTCAAATGCTTGCCAAGTTGTTTTTGCCTGTATCGTTGAAGTTAACTTAGGCCAGTTCAATTCGAATTTTGCTTTTGTTTGTTCAACAACAATACTTTGCTGTGCCAGCTCAAGGCGTTGTTGCGACGCTTGCAATGTGCCTTGCTTTAAAAATAGCCCTTGGCGATAAAACCAGTCAGTGCTCACTGTGGCTTGAAGTGGTGATTGCATTTGTAAGGTTAATTGCGCTAATTCACTGATGTGACCTTTTGACTTAATATGGGTTGTAAGTGTTGGCCCTGACACGTTTAGGCTTAGTTGATGCGCCCACTTCTTACGCATGTCAACATAGCCCGATAAAGCGACGTTATGTTCATCAAAGGTTAACGTTAAAGTGCCAACGCTTGCTTTACTTCGCACTAAGGCGAAATTCTTTAACTCCAACCCCATCACGACTTTCTCAGTGCTTTCTTGAGCCATGATTTGTTGATAACTGATACGGGCGATCTTTATTTGCTTAGCTTTTACAGCTATGGGCAGTTTCACCGAACTAAGTTTAGGTAGGTCAGTTTGGCGAGGGGGATTTTTTTTATCGTTAACATTAGACAATGACAGTGAGCTTACATCAACCTTAGCGCAAGAGACTAAATTGTCTATGAGGTACAACCACTGACAGTTTAGCACTATACCCTTTGCCTGTATTTGTAAGCCTTCTTGTTGCCAATCAAGCGCTGTCAGCTTTACCTGAGAGCTTAAACTGCCACTGACTTGTCCTAATCGTAACGCTTGAGGTTGAAATTGCTGAGCTCGTGCCGCTAACCATTGTAACCCCGACTCAGTCGTGTAAAGCCATGACAGCATCAGCAAGATAATCGAGATTAAGGCGGTGGTCACGATACTGACCCACTTAAACGCGACCCGTTTGTTGACTCTGCTCATAAATCTGGCCCTATGGTGATATGTATGCGCCATGATTTATCACCATCAAGTGCTTTAGCAATATCGAGACGAATTGCGCCAATCGGCGTTACCCAACGCAAGCCCGTACCGATTGATTTATACAGTTTCCAATCACGCCAATGATTAAATGCATTACCTTGATCAGCAAATACCGCCCAACGGAAATCTTCCTTAAACAAATAATCAACCTCAAGCCCTGACGTTAAAAGATGTTTACCACCGAGTAAAACATCATCAGCTTCAGGCGATAAACTTTGGTGTTTATAACCTCTGACCGAAACATCACCACCGGCAAAAAAGCGATAATTTGATGGCATAGAGCGATTAAAGTCATCGGTATCCATCCATGTCGCGCCCACCCGCGCACGCAACAACAAACGCCAATCGGGGGTTAATGACCAAATACGTTTAATGCGTTGGTCGGTTTGTAAGAAACGAATATTGGGATCGCTAAGTTGTTCAGTACTAAATCGAATATTGCTTTGCCAACGCCAGCCTTCGACTGCTGAAAATGGGTCAGTGACACTGTAATAATTAACTTGCCATGATGGCACGAGATATTCGAGGCTGCGATTGATATTCGCCTCAGACTCTAGCAGCTCTTGGGCCAACACAATTGACCATTGGCTAGACCAATGCGAGTTTATCTTATTCGCTATGACTGACTCTAAAGTGGAAATTTTGCTGCGACCAATTTCTTCATTTTTAATCTGATAACTGACTAAATTTATCCAGTGACTGCCTGCTTTTTCTAACGGTATTTGGTATTGAAAAGTGGCATGAACATCGGCTATGTCGAGCTTTACTTTATTAAACTCAATGGCGGCAACATATTGATGCGCTCTACTGTTTACTCGTCTATTTCTCCAACTCAAGCCTAGTTTTCCGCCACTGTCAGTGCCATAACCTAAGAAGGTTTTAAGCTCATATTTATCGGTATCAAGTATCGAAAGGCTAATATCGACGGTTTGACTGTCATGATCAATAGATTGCTCAACCACCACGGATTTAAAAAAACCAGAACGATTCAATGCTTGTTGACTGGCTATGATATCAGGTTGGTTATACGGCTGACCTGGGGCAATCTTTAAATAGCCACTGACTAATTGATGCGATAACACCGTGCCGTCAATATCGACTTTATTAATGCTATAGCGTGCACCACAGTTAAAAACCCATTCAATACTTGCTTGTAACTTCGCCACGTCAACATTGAGTGTGCTCGTAGTAAATTTAGCATTCAATAAACCTAATTCTTGAGCTTGGCGTTGCAGGGAGGCTTTATAGTCGCTGTATTCACCATGGTTAATCACCTTGCCTTTAACAAAGGGCTGTTTATCAACGAGTGCTGATATTTCCTTTAAGGGGGTGTCGCAAGCAAGTTCAATATTGATATGATGCCAACGTACAGCTTCTTGTAGGTCAATGGTTAAGGTTTTGCCTTGATTGTCATCGATTAACGTTAAAACAGCTTGATAGTACCCCAATGCCTGTAATGCACCGCGGGCTTTACGTAGAATCGTGTTATCTGATTGTGGAAAGCCTAATATTGATAACGGGATCACATTGTCATTAGCACTTAAATTACGCAAGATATTGGTTTTTAAGCTTTCATCAACGCCAATAATCGTGATCAAAGTACCTAGTTGTTCATCATGATACGCTGCTGACACTTTGGCCGTTGCGGCTATCATCAACACAATGATTAATAAAGATAAACGCCTGAGATAATAATGGTAATTCACTGGTTTCAATAGTTTTCCATGATAGTTTACTGGGTTATTGGCTGTTAAAAATTGCACAGTTAATAATAATTATGACGACTTTGTCGTTGGAGATCATTAACTAAATATTATTTACCGAAAGTTGCAAGACAGCGTCGCCGTTATAAATTAAATTAGTTTACACTAGCTCGAAATCAACAGTGCTTTACACCTTACCTAAACAAAGGATAGTCGTTATGCCTATGGCCCCATTTCTGCCTCAAGCGGTCGGCGCCATTTTCTTTTTCTTATGACTGGCTTTACCCTAAAGTTTTGTCGACAACCTTATGTCGTGGTTTATCTTATCGCCGGTATCGTTATTGGCCCTTGGGGCAAAGTGCATCGGCTATCTTACTGGCACAAGAGTTAGCTATTATCCTTATGCTGATCATTATCGGCTTACTCGGCGCCTATAATGTTGATAATGTTCAGTTAATCGAACAAGGTGTTGGCCCCCTACTGGCAATCGCCTTGTTTAGTTTTATTATCACCTGTAAGCAAGTACATTTGCCGTTGTCGAAGTGGCTAAAAGACGAACGGAAATTACAACTTTTTACCGCGTTAGGTATTTGTTTTAGTTTAACGATGTTAACTCCATGGCTTGAACTATCAACCGCGTTAGGGGCTTTTATGGCCACTATGTTGGCGGGCACAGGGAAAGAAACGCTTTGGGTTCACCGCAGGTTAGACTCGTTTGTAGTGTTATTTATTGCGCTATTTTTTGTTTCTGTGGGTATGTTGTTTGATGTCGGCTTTCTTTTTGAGCATTGGCAACAAACGGCGTTGTTAGTACTGGCGGCATTAGTCACCAACACATTTATCCATGTGGTTATTTCAAATTATCTAACTATAACTGGCAGGAAAGCCTTTATGCAGAAGTACTATTATCGCAAATCGGTGAGTTCAGTTTTGTGTTTGCCGCTGTTGCTTTTCAAGCAAGTATTATTAATGACTAAGGCTACCAATTAGCGCTTTGGGTTATTTCTTTGTCATTACTCACCAGTCCTATTTGGATTGGCATAAGTAAAAACTGGCTTAAAAGAGATCAGCACTCTGTAAATGTCAGCCGTTGATAAATCCGCTCTGCGTTTGGCTACGTTTTGTAAACTTAAGGAAGTTACCCCGTCAAAGGAGGATAACTTCCTTAGCTATTACGTTCTAGTCAAGTAGCGAGCTAAAACATTAAATCAACTACACAGTAGCCAACGTTACAGCCAACGTTTTTTCTTAAACAACAGCAGTAAGACCACTGAAATCACCGCCATTACCCCTAATAAAATAAAGTAACCATTTTCCGCTTTCAGCTCAGGTATATACTCAAAGTTCATACCATAGATGCCGGCGAGAAAGGTCAAAGGCACAAATAGCGCGGTGATCACGGTTAATACTCGCATAGTGGCGTTAAGTTGATGTGAGGTCACTGACATATAACCGTTAATTAAATCGCCACAAATATCATAATACATTTGCGATAGGCTCAAAAGGCGATCTAAACGTTCACGCAAATCATTAACGGTATGTACTTCTACATCGGTGATCAAATCAGTATCGTCATCATCGACAAAAGCTTTTAGCGTATCGCCCATGCTGACATGGTAATTAAAAGTCCGTCTTATTTTCACCAGTTGTGAGCGATATAAGGTGATTTGCTTCATCATTTGATCATTGCCGCTTAATTGAAATGCATCTTCAATTTTTTCAAGCTCAGCTTCAAAAGTAAAAAGCTCTTTAAGATAATAGCCGCAACTGCAGTGAAAAAGCCTCAGTGCCATATGTATTGGACTGCGTTTAAGGTATTTTTCACTACTGAGGTTAAATAACTCATTAATGCCGAGTGAGCTTTGGGCATGGCGGGTAATTAACAAGCGCTTACCGATAAACATGCTAATGGGCAAATGCCCAAATCTTAAGCCTTCATCATTCGCGACAATGCCGCGGTAAAGCATAAAAATATAATCTTTAAACAATTCAATTTTTGGGGGGTGTCGATCGCGCTGCGCATCACTTATCGCTAATGGGTGACAATTAAACTCTGTTAATATCTGCTTTTCTTCTTCTAAATCAACGTTATTTAAATCAAGCCATAGCGTTGTTTGCTCGTTTGCTTGCCATGTTTCAATTAATTCACTACTACCAATGACGGTTTTTTCCGTTGCTGATATCAACATACATTTTATCATTTGATACTCTCAATAAGCCCGCAATAAACGGGTGATTTATAAACCTTAATTTTTAACTGATGGTTTTACAGTTAAAAAACAGTAAATAGCCAAATTTTGCAAAAATAGTTAACTAAATTGCGATAAAAGTTAACTTAGTTCACCTTGATTGTAATACACTTAACTTCTTTAATAATAGTAATAGTAATACGAATAAAATTAACTAAAAGCAAGCGCATAGGCGTAAAAGTTAATATTAGCTGACCATTACAATTTAGCTCTCAAAAAGTCATATTCCGTTTTAAGTGCGGTTTTAAGGATAAATAGATGTTAGAAAATGCCATAGATAAATTATCCTTAGTCATTGACGACATTCTGATTGCGGAAAATACGCAAGAAATTGCTGAAATAATGCATACTGCCACTGAAACATTGGCAGAAGAGCAATTCTCACTCCTGATAGAAGCATTACCGCAAGAAAAACGCTTAAGTGTTTGGTCAACTTACCCTGAAGCCATGCAACGCGCTGCTTTTGTTGATATGGGGCAAGCAACCAGAACCAGTTTAATTGAAGCGTTAAGCGATGATGAATGTTTTGAGTTACTTGCTCAGCTTGATGTTGATGAAGTGATAGAAATAGCGGAAGAAATCCCTAGCCGCTTATTAAAATATGCAATTAAAAACTTAGATGACTCGCAGCGAAAACTTTACCAACAAGCACAACAATTTAGTGTCGATGAAGTAGGTCATTGGTTAGACTACAACTATGTGCGAATTTCGGAAAAACTTAAAATCACCAGTGCCCAACTGTTGTTACAAAAAGGGCTTGCGCCCTACACCGAAGATTTTTATGCGGTCAATAAAGAAGGCATTTTAACAGGTATTGTCGCGGTTAACAGCTTAATACAAGATGATGGGGCAAGTACCTTAAAAACACTTTTTGCTGCTGAAATGTCCCGCCTTAATGCCAGTGAAGAGTTAACGTTGGCAGCAGACGCAGTAATATTATCAGGTAAAATGTCGCTACCGGTTGTTGATGATAATGAACATTTCCTCGGTCGCTTTACTATTGAAACAGCCTATCAAGTAAAGCAAGAAGAACAAGCTGAACAAATGACCAAAGCGGCTGGTTTAAGCACAGACGAAGACTTGTTTTCTAGTGTACGTAACAGTGCGAAGAACCGAGGTATTTGGCTTGGTATTAATTTAATGACGGCATTTCTAGCCTCGTGGTTTATTGGCTTTTTTGAAGCGACATTGCAACAAGTGGTAGCTTTAGCTGTATTGATGCCAGTAGTTGCCTCTATGGGCGGGGTTTCAGGTAGCCAAACCTTAACGGTTATTGTTCGTGGTTTAGCCTTAGGTCAAATAACGGAACAAAATAGAAGAGTATTACTACAAAAAGAACTAAAAGTCGGCGCCCTCAATGGCTTAATTTGGTCACTGGTGATTGGCGCTATCACCTACTTTTGGTTTGACAGCCTAGTATTAAGTTTAGTCATTGCCTTAGCGATATTACTCAATTTACTGACCGCGGCGGCATCAGGGGTTATGATACCAGCCTTGTTAAACAAATTAGATATAGACCCTGCCTTATCTGGCGCGGTTATTTTAACCACAATGACAGATATTGTTGGCTTCGTGGTATTTTTAGGATTAGGTAGCTTACTGCTGCTTTAGCAAAGTAAATAGAGGAATGAAGTAATGCCCGTAGAAACCATCACCTGGATTGCCATTGTATTTTGTATTTCACAATCGGCTATTTTTTCCGGCTTAAATTTAGCGTTTTTTTCACCTAGCCGACTGCAATTAGAAGTTGAGGCCAATAAGGGTAATAAAGCCGCCATCAAAGTATTAACACTGAGAAATGATTCAAATTTTTTATTAGCCACTATTTTATGGGGCAATGTTGGTATTAATGTGTTACTGACCATGTTGTCTGATTCTGTTCTTGCCGGTGTTAGTGCGTTTCTGTTCTCAACCATCGTCATCACGATAGTTGGTGAGATCACCCCCCAAGCTTATTTTTCTCGTAATGCTTTGAAAATGGGTAGTATCTTGGCGCCGGTTATTCGCTTTTATCAATTTTTTCTTTATCCGGTTGCTCGACCCAGTGCGATAATACTTGACGCTTGGCTAGGTAAAGAAGGCATTACTTACCTCGCAGAAAGTGAGTTAGGTAATATCATTAAAGAGCATATTAGTGCAGAAGAAGCCGATTTAAACCATGTTGAAGGCATTGGCGCACTGAACTTCTTCGCTTTAGATGAAATACAAGTCACCGAAGAAGGTGAAATCATTGACCCTAACTCTATTATTGCCCTACCAACAAAACTTGATTTACCGATTTTACCTGACAGCTATGCTGGCCCTAACGACCCTTTTCTCACTATGATTAACCAGTCGGGTTATAGTTGGGTGGTGTTAACCAATCTTGATGGCGTGCCATTATTAGTAATTGATGCTGATGGTTTCTTACGTGGCGCGCTATTTCAAGCAGAAAACTTTGACCCTTATAATTATTGTCATCGCCCAGTAATTATCAAAGATGAAACAACCTCGTTAAACGAAGCTATTTTAAAAATGAAGGTGAATACTTCGACCGATCAAAACTTTGATGGTGTGATTGAACACGATGTGCTGCTGATCTGGGGTGAGACTAAACGCATTATCACCGGTGCCGATATATTTGGTCGCTTACTTAAAGGTATGTTGCCACCTGTGGTAGATATCAGCAAAACAACTGAGTAGCACTCAAACCTTAATCACAACTTAGACTTCGGCTATTTAATTTAGCCGAATATCACTACACCGACCTTCGGCACCATTGACACAACAACGAACGCTATGGTCAAAAAAAATGGCAGTATATAAGATCACATAGCCACGTTAGAAATGGGTGCGCTAGTTTCATAAAGCAATTTTGCCGCGACATCTGCTATTTTTTTAGATTCATGGCCAATACCGTCAGCGATATGAAGCTGCCAATTGAACTCTGCGTTTAGTCGCCTTGCTTGCGCTTTTGATGCCGAATAAAAGTACTTCCCGCGCGAAAGCCGCCCTAACCCACGTTTATCTAAAGTCGGAGTATGAAGAAGCGTGCCTCTGGTTTCGAACTCGTTATCTTGCGCACCAATCAGTAAAGTTAATTTCGTGGAAAATACTTGTTTCAAGCTAGTTTTTTGAAACTCAGTTTCGCCTAATCCGAGCGGAAAATCAGAATCGACGTTGGGAAGTGTATACGAACCAGCATTTGCGGCGATTATTCGATTAGCTTTGGATTTCGGCTGAAATAACGCCATTCTAGATAGAATTTGTCCGCCCGCAGAATGACCAAATATGTCATATTGTTGTTGAGTTGACTGCGTTGCATTAGCCACTTGCTCGAACAGACGATCAAAATCATTAAAAATCCATGCTTCAGCTTTAGTTGCTTCGCCCTTTAAAAGGTCTTGATCCTGAACGAAATATTTATTCACTCTGCCCGAGGTTTCAGCTGTTGTAAAATTAGTGAAGGTTACACTGGTTAAAATACCACTCAAGTGGTAAGCGGCGTAATCATAGTCTTTTTCACTATAGGAGGGTGATAAAATTAAGGTATTGTATTTCTCTGCATGTAACCGCCAATTATCGCGATACTCCCAAGCCCCCTCGACCTGCACCAGGTATCACCAATAAAATTTTCGAATCTGAGTTGAAGTGTTTAGGTTTATAATAAAAAACCGATATATTAATACCTTTGACGGTAACAAAATTAAAGTTTCCAGAACCTGTATGCAGATTGAGTTTAGCCCGTAAACTGTCATCATTTATAGCTAAGTTATTGGTCTCTGGGTGATGAAGTTCGATGAGATTCATGCCACATACCGAGCATTGACCATCATGAGAATATTGCTTAGTGGCAAAAATATCGGTTACGTGCGGACAAGGGGGGCAAACATAATAATCTTTCTTTAATGAAAATTCTTCACTCACTGCTGAACTGCACAGTAGGACAAAAACGGCTGCACAGGCAGCTCCATACTTGATAATTTCCATAATTTTTCCATTTCAATTGCTTTTTTTGATCAATAACAAGCGACTTAAGCCACAATAGCACGAGAAAATAACGCGGCTATTTTCTCGTCATCATAGTGTAAAAATTGTCTTAAAATTTGTTGGCTATGCTGACCAATATTTGGCGCGGCAAGTTTATATTGCAGTGGCGTATCTGATAGGTTTATCGGCGATGCCACGGTTTTAATCAGTGTGCCGTCACTTGCAGGCAACTCTTTAACCATTTCGCGATATTGAACTTGTGGGTGATTAAATACTTGCGCTAACGTATTAACGGGTCCACATGGTACGGCGATAGCTTCTAAAGTTTTCAGCCAATACGCTGTGCTATGTCTGGCAAGAATACTGGCCAACACGGGGATCAGCTCGCCACGATTTTCGACACGCTGTTGATTGGTGTTAAATAAAGCATTGTTTGCTAATTCAGAGCATTGAGCAGCCTGGCAAAACTTTTCAAACTGCTTATCATTGCCAATCGCTAAAATTAAACTGCCATCATTAGTCGCAAAAGTTTGGTAGGGCACAATATTAGGGTGACCATTGCCGAAACGAGCTGGATTTTCTCCGGTAGCTAGATAGTTCATGCCTTGATTGGCAAGTGTGGCCACTTGCACATCGAGCAAGGCTATATCAATATGTTGGCCTTTACCGGTGTGTGCTTTCGCTAGCAATGCGGCAAGAATGGCATTGGCACTATAAAGGCCGGTCATCACATCAACAACCGCAACCCCAACTTTCATGGGTTCACCGTCTGCCGCCCCCGTTAAACTCATTAAACCGCCCTCTCCTTGAATCATAGCATCGTAACCGGCTTTATGTGCGTAGGGACCTTGTTGGCCAAAACCGGTAATTGAGCAATAAACTAATTGCGGGTTGAGCGATTTTACTTGCTGATAGCTCAAACCATACTTTTGCAAACCACCGACTTTATAGTTTTCAATCAGCACATCGGCTTTAGCGATCAGATCTTTGAGTACTTGTTGGCCTTGAGGTTGAGTAATATCAACGGCGATGGAGTGTTTGTTACGGTTAGCGCTATGATAATATGCCGCTTGTGCGGGCTCATCACCTTGTGCGGGCTTAATAAACGGAGGCCCCCAATGTCGGGTATCGTCACCTTTTATCGGTTGTTCGACCTTAATGACTTCCGCGCCCATGTCTGCCAGCATTTGTGATGCCCAAGGCCCAGCCAATATACGACTTAAATCAACAACTTTAATACCCTTTAGCGCTTCAGACATTTACTCAACCTTAATATCAATTGCTTAAACAAAAATATTCAAGACCGATGATGATAATTTATCACCAACCGATAAAACAGCATTTACACGCTAATTTATTGATTTAATGATAAGCGCCAACTTATTGAGCAGGTGAATATTTTTGTCTAGGTTTTCATCTAGCAAGTATCGCTGACAATGAAAATCAGTCCTATTTTTTTATGGTATTTAGCACCAATACCGCTAAATAAAAACGGTACTTCCCTGACTCTTAGGTATAAAATATACCGATATTATTTGGATATACATAAGGAACGACGATGACCATAGGCGTTGGCGGCTCTACCGCACAAATCGAACTTGAAAAACTAGTGGATATGACGAGCGAAGTTCGAGCGATCACTGAAACTGAATTAAAGCAGCGCATTGCTAAAGCACAAGCGATTATGGCTGAAAATGATATTGCCGCCACTTATATTAATGCAGGTACAAACCTATATTATTTTACGGGTACGCGTTGGTATGCTAGCGAACGTTTGGTTGGCGCTATTCTTCCTCAACAAGGTGAGATTAAATATATCGCACCGTTCTTTGAAGTGAATACACTCAAGCAATATATGACCGTTAACAGTGAAATAAAAGGCTGGCAAGAACACGAAAGCCCTTATCAATTAGTTAAACAAACGTTGGCTGAAATTGGCATTGAATCTGGTCGCGTGGCGATAGATGAATCAACGGCGTTTTTTATCGCAGATGGCATAAAAAAAGCCGTACCAGCGCTAGAGCTCATAGATGCAAAATGTGTCACCGCTGGATGTCGAGCGGAAAAGTCTGACACTGAAATAGCTTTATTACAACAAGCTAAAAATATGACCCTAGCCGTTCATAAAGCCGTGGCACGTATTTTACACGTCGGTATATCGGCCCAAGAAGTGACCGACTTTATCGATAAAGCACACCGTAAAGTGGGCGCTACTGGCGGTTCGTATTTTTGCATTGTGCTCTTTGGCGAAGACTCATCTTACCCACACGGGGTAAAATCGCCCAAAACGCTAGAAAAAAATGACATGGTGTTAATTGATACTGGCTGTCAGGTTGAAGGATATAACTCCGATATTACCCGTACTTATGTTTTTGGCCAACCAAACCAACGGCAACGAGAGATGTGGCAAGTAGAAAAAATGGCACAAAAAGCGGCTTTTGATGCCGCCAAGATTGGTGTTGCTTGTGGTGATATAGATGTTGCCGCCAGAGCGTATATTGCAAGCCAAAATATGGGCCCCGATTATGATACTCCCGGTTGTCCACACAGAACCGGTCATGGCATTGGTTTAGACATTCACGAATGGCCTTACCTAGTGCGAAGTGATAGAACACCTTTAACCAAAGGTATGTGCTTTTCAAATGAACCTATGCTGGTCTTGCCAAATGAGTTTGGCGTTCGTTTAGAAGATCATTTTTACATGACCGATTCAGGTGCTAAATGGTTTACCGAGCCTTCATATTCAATTCACGATCCATTTGGCTATCAGCAAGCTTAAGTAGCATAATCACGCTGGTGAAAAACGTTAAGCCAAGCTTTAATGATGAATTAAGCTTGGCTTTTAGAGAACTATTACACTTTACTGGCCTAAATAGTTTGGCGTATGGCTTAGCTTTGGATAGAATCGTCATATTATAATTTTTCGATACCGAGCTTATGCACACCTTTTTAGAATATATTCCGTTAGTTATTTTCTTCGTTTTTTATAAATTTGCTGATATTTATTGGGCAACTGCCTCGTTGATTGTGGCTTCGGCCATCCAAATTAGCTATTTTTTAATAAAAAAACAGCCCATTCCAAAAAGAAACCTAGTGTTCTTTGGCTTGATCGCTATTTTTGGTGGCCTCACTATCTACATGCAAGATGAAACCTTTTTGAAATGGAAAGTCACCATTATTCAAGGCTTTTTCGCTACGGCTTTAATTGTCAGTCAAACAGTATTTAATAAAAATATTATCAAAGAGTTCTTAGGTGAAGCTTTAACCTTACCAGAAGATATTTGGAATAAGCTGAATATGGCTTGGGCGCTGTTCTTCGCAATATGTGGCTTACTTAATTGGTACATTGCTTTTAACTTTAGTTTAGAGACTTGGGTGAACTTTAAAGTTTTTGGTTTAACTGTTTTAACCTTTGTTTTTGCTATTGGTTCAGTGATGTCATTGTATAAATACATGCCTGATGAACCAGAAAAAGAGAAACAAGAATAATAGCGTCACAACCATTAACCGTTTGGTTATTTAACGTAAATTTTTGGATGTATCATGTTTTATCTGATCTATAGTGAAGATGTTGAAAATAGTTTAGCGCTGCGCATGAGTGTGCGCGAAAACCATTTAGCGCGTCTGCGTGAGTTACAAAATCAAGGCAAGTTACTCGTGGCTGGCCCTTGCCCGGCAATCGATAGTGAAAACCCGGGTGATGCTGGCTTTACTGGCTCATTGATCATTGCTGAATTTAATAGTTTAGATGATGCGAAAGCGTGGGCAGAGCAAGACCCTTACATCGCGGCCGGGGTTTATAAAAACGTGACCGTTAAACCGTACAAAAAAGTACTTCCAGCGTAATCATCAGTTGATAGATATGAGTATTAGCCTTCTGAAAAAATACATAATACCGAGTTTGTTGCTACTTTCGAGTGCTGCTATGGCCAAAGAGACCATAGCATCATGTCAAACCAAAATGACCACAACAGCTGAACTATCACGCTGTTTAGATGGCATAAAAGACCTTAAAGACCGTGAGCTGCAAACTTGGGTGAATAATCAAGTTTTTATCTTAGAAGAATTAGCAGCGAGCACCGGGCGGCGTTCATCGCTTGAGATGTTTAAGCGCTCACAACGTAATTTTATCAGCTATCGTGAAAATAATTGTCGTTGGCAATATTTAGTGATTTCGCCTGATGCCAGTGCCGCAACAGCCTATAAAAAGTGTTATATCACGTTGACTCAATACCGCATTGAAGAATTAACCAACCTGAATAAGTAACGGCTTTTAAATACCTTAATCTCAGCTCTATTTCAGAGCCAGTTAATTGATTGAAATCGCATGACTACATGACTATTTCGTTGCAAGGGTAGAATTTATAAAGCCGAACTACACTTACCTATGCTGATAACGGCTAACAGTGGCATCAATAATTGCCGATAATAACAAGGCAAACAACAATAATTGCCCGGCAATAGCTGCAAATATATCTGGCGCTTTCATGAGAGTGGCCATCAGAGAGTCTTGATAGTAAAAAAACCATTGATGCTCACTCGGAAAAATAACCGTATGTAAATAGTAAAATATCTCGGTAAAGCCCCACAAACTTAATAACAAAAGCATCAGTAGCATAAAACACACTAAAGACATTAACTTTTGTTTGCCAGATGGCATATTGCTTAGTGACTCTGCACACACCTTATCGGCATTATGTTTGTCTTTAGTTAAATGGGTTGGTTTTCGGCAATAAAACAGCAAAAAACTAAGTAGAAAAAATACATTTAACCACCAAAGTATTTTAATGTTATCAAGTAAATTGGCGACATCTTGTAGGTGCTGAACTTCACTTTTAGTTAATAGTTTGCGTGCATGTCCCTGATGATTTAAATAATCTATATCTGCTAAACCCGCGCCATGCTGGTGAATAGAGTAGACAATATCAGCAAATTTTTGTGCGTGTAATGCGGTGTCATTGCTCGGAAAATCACGCTTGCCTTGAGTGTTTCTCGGCACGTTAACACTAATTACACTGTTAATTTCTAATGTTTGATACCAAAAGCCGTATAAAAAATTAACCGTTTTACTTGCCTGCCAGCTTATACCTATAGAAAAAATCAATAATGTGACAGCAAATACACACCAAAGTAATGTTCGAGTAAATAAATCTTTAGTCATGATGAGGATTTACAGCCTTACTATTTTAGCCCTACTATTGCTGGACATGTGTGATGAATACATCGGGTATTTTAAATGCCGGTGAATTAACTCTTTTGTTAGTTTAACTGCAAATTAAACCACATGGAATCACTAGCATGCTCCTACAGTACCTCCGTAGTATCAATTATTAATATTTAACAAAGTTAATCGCTCATTATCGACCTACGCTTTTTATCTACCTAACATCAATAACGCTTACTTTAGTACTGACAAGGGGTTCGCTGTCACGGCTTTGCCTTTCCTCCTAGAGTGGAAAATAAAACCCAACTCTTTTGGCAAAAATATTGTAATTAATGCTTGAAATACCAACAAAATCGATATACTGTACATTCATACAGTATATCGAGGTTGGCACTATGATTAACATTAACAAACTACAAATAAACAATAACAACAACAGCTTAACTGTCAATTCAGTAATAAATGAAAAGCACCAAATGCCCTTAACTACATCATGGTGCAATATTGTTAGGGTAAAAAATTCACATGATTTATCTGCCAAGTATCAGGATATCTGTCAAAGTCATCACGATGATAACAAGTGGATATTAATGATTAATCCGGAAAATGATTCGCTAGAGCAGCTATCAAATTTGGGGAAAATTAAGCCAGAAAAAATACTAAAAGTGAATGCAAATAAAGTAAATGTGAGCTTAGAACACATTAAAAACACATTATTGAAAGGCACTTGTTCTGCGATGATTTTATCAGACGCTCACTTTAGCCAAGCTGAATTAAAGCAAATAGCACAGTGTGCGACTGTTGGAAAAACTCAGTGTATTTTGTTGCAAAAATCAAGCTTGCAACCACCAAAGCAATTACATTAATCCCACTTAAACTGCTAGTTAGTGGGTCAAGTAACGTTATAAACATTTCAATCCATAATAGTGGTCATGATAAACTAGGTAAAATTTTTCTATAAATAGCTTATCTACATGTTATGTCCATGCGGCTCTGAACAACGTTATGACCGATGTTGCCACCCTATAATTATGGCAAAGAAACCCGCCAACTCTCCAGTGCAACTCATGCGCTCTCGTTATTCTGCCTATGCGCAAAAAGAAGCACAGTATATTTATCTTACATATGCCTTAGCGAGTCAAACCGAGCAATGTATTGATGAAATAACGCAATGGGCCAAGCAGACTAAATGGCTAAAGCTTGTTATTCATCATGCCAGTGATTATCAAAATGATTTAGCGAACAAGCAAAATGCTCAGGTAGAGTTTTCAGCCTTTTATCAGCATCAAGGCCAAATATGGCAAATGCGAGAAAGATCTAATTTTATTGTTGAAGAGGGAGCTTGGCGCTATCTCGATGGCGATGTCTCTCACAATAGCGAATTAGCTAAACCTAAGCGCAACGAAGTTTGTTTTTGTGGTAGTGCAAAAAAATTTAAACAATGCTGCGCCAAAAATTTTTAAGCAAACGCGTCCATCAACGGTGATTTAACCATAGTTTCTTGCACGCTTGCCAGCCAAGCGTTGGCATTAAACTCAGCTCTTTGCGGGGCTTTTTTTTCTGCTTGTTGTTGATGTTTTTGCTGACAATATAAACTGGTATTGTTCAGAATCTGCTGATTAATATGTTTTGCATCATTACGAAAGGCTAATGGCTTGGGGTTAAGGGTATTGGTGAGTCTTAAATACTCCAATTGCTGCTGTTCAATTAACGTGGCTTGGTTAAATGCGTTGAGTTCTTCAAATGTTTTTAAAGCAATAGGCGCTTCATCAGGTAATTGAAAAAGTTTTCTCAACTGTTCTGTTGAGGTGGTTTTTTCAGGTGTTTGTGAAAGCGGTAGTTTAAATTGGCTATGCGCTCGAACATCATCGGTTAACATAGCAAGCATTAGAGAAAAGTCACAACGGCGCTGATGATGAACACTTTCGTTAAGCTGTTCACCTAACTGGAGTTCATGCACAAGTATGTCATTTGAGAACGCGTCTACTGCCAAAATAATCTACTGATTTGCTACCGATAATATCAATATCGGCCACGTGATAAATTACTTTAACGTTCCGTGTAATAAATTAAGGTGTTTCTACAGTTATTTTTAGCTCTCCCCCCCCCTACTGTGACATTATCTCCCAGATTAACGCCAAAATAGTATACAAACAATAAACTTTACATAAGTGCGAGCGCAATTTAATATACCAATACGCCTAACACAATTCTATTATCAAGCTAGCAGTTATGAAGACTGACAAGTCTCAAACCCAAATACCGGAAAATATCAGCACCATTACCGAAGAGTCAAAAGCAAAGAAAGCTTTATTCTCTGTCATGCTAGTCGTACTTTTTAGCAGTGCAGGCATTGCCTTGCCGTACCCGGTATTAGCACCTGTTTTTCTTAATGAAGTGAGTCCTTTGACCACATTTGCTGATTTACCTAGCAAAATATTACTCGGCATTATATTAGCGGTATACCCATTAGGGGTTATTCTAGGAAGCTCTGTTTTAGGGGCGGCATCTGGTATTTACGGCCGCAAGAAAACCTTAAATATTACGTTAATTTTAACGGTAATTAGTTATGTTTTATCCGCTTTCGCTGTACTCGCTGAAAGCTTTTTATTATTAATATTAGCGCGTTTTGTTACCGGAATTTTTTCCGGCAACATTAGTATTGCAAAGGCCGTAGCCGTGAGTTTGTCACCAACGCTTGATAAAACCTACACCTTTAACCTTGTCAATGCGACCGGCTATTTAGGTTGGTTACTGGGTCCGCTAGTTGGAGGTTTACTGGCAATCTATGGCTTAGATACCGTATTCTACTTTGCTGCCATCGCTATAGTAATTGCCCTTATCAGTGTCGTGTTTTTATTACCTGCAGACTTGATTAAAACCAGGCAAACTGAGGTGAAATTCTCACAATTGTTTTCTAAGCAAAACTCCTTTGCCTTACTCAGCAATAAAAAAATTAGACGCATTTTTTTCATTTATCTATTAGCGACCTTAGGCTTAAATGCTTATTACGAGTTTTATCCGGTCTGGCTGGTTGAAAAATTTGCTTTCTCTAGCGCGGATATAGGCTATATCACCGTGGTATTAACATTATTTATGACCATGACCAGTATCTTTTTTGTTAAACAATTGAAATACCTTTTAGGGCTTAAATTGGGCGCTATTGTTGGCATGGTATTAATGGCGTTGTGGTTTAGTTTGCATCCGGTATTATCGGCAACAAGTACTTGGCCGGTTTATGCCCTGACCGGTATTGCCATTGCTATATTTAATGGTTTATTACCGGTTTATATTTCTGAGCGATATGCCGAGATAGAGCAAGGCCAATTAATGGGATTAATTACCACTACATTTAGTCTCGCGAATGTCCTCATGGCACTGGTTGGTAGTGTCTTGGCACTACTGGGCGCACATTGGGCAATACTCTTTGGTGCATGTTTATTACTTATTGCCGCTGCCGACTTGCACTTTAGTCAACACGATACTCAATAATGACCAATACAGCCTTGTAAAAGTGGGAGTTGTCTATTTTGCATACGATGAAATTTTTCCCACTTGAACGGCGTGGCAAACTTGCACTTATCGCCCAATTTCATGCTAATACCTCTACTGCTAACGGGGAAGTTCTGGTAGCATATGCGCAAAATAATTATCGAGTTTTAATATGAAAATCATCAGCTTTAATATTAATGGTCTGCGCGCACGCTTACATCAACTGCAGGCAATTATAGACAAACATCAACCTGATATTATTGGTCTGCAAGAAATTAAAGTTCATGATGATGCGTTTCCATTAGCAGACGTAGAAGCCATGGGTTATCAAGTCTATTTTCATGGCCAAAAAGCCCATTATGGCGTTGCCATGCTGTGTAAAAAACCTGCTGATGTGGTCACAAAAGGTTTTCCTACTGATGATGATGACGCACAAAAACGTATGATCATGGTGCAAACCACGGATGATAAAGGTGAAAAAGTCACTGTATTAAACGGTTACTTTCCACAAGGTGACAATATTGCCCATGAAACAAAGTACCCTTACAAGCGTCAATTTTATAAAGATTTAATGCAGTATTTAAATGATCATCACAGCCCTGATGAAAATATTGTCGTGATCGGTGATATTAATATTTCACCTACAGATTTAGATATAGGTATTGGTGAGCCCAATCGTAAACGTTGGTTAAAAACTGGAAAATGTAGCTTTCAACCAGAAGAAAGACAATGGTTAGCCACGTTAATGAATTGGGGCTTTAAAGATACTTTTAGAGAATTACACCCGACGCGTGAAGAAAGGTATTCATGGTTTGATTATCGCTCTCGAGGCTTTGACGATAATCGCGGTTTACGTATTGACGTTGTGCTCGCTACAGAAAAATTCGCCAGTCGCTGTATTGAATCGGATATTGATTATGAACTCAGAGGTATCGAAAAGCCTTCTGATCACGCCCCTATATGGTCTACATTTAGTAAATAGCCCTTTTCAACTCTAAAATATAAAGGGGCTTATGCCCTTTTATTTTAACTAAATATTATTGAATACTATGACTGCTTCACATTACGCTTGTCCTTTATGTCGCTCTCCTTTGCTTAATCACCAGCAGGTATTTCGTTGTGAAAATAATCATAGCTTTGATCGTGCGAAAGAAAATTACTTAAATTTATTGCCGGTACAATATAAACACTCAAAAAACCCTGGCGATAATAAAGCAATGGTAAATGCTAGGCGTGCATTTTTAGAGCAAGGTTATTATCAACCTTTAGTCGATAGATTAGTGACTTTATATCAAGAAAAAGCCGACACCGATGAGAGTAAACCTAAAGTTATTCTCGATGCCGGCTGTGGTGAAGGTTTTTATACTCATCAACATAAAACGCCTGACAATACGGTGTATGGGGTTGATATTGCAAAGGAAGCAATCAAAAAGGCTGGAAAAAAATATCAACAATGCCACTTTAGCGTTGCGACATTATCAAAACTACCATTTTCAGATCAGCTATTTTCTTGGATTGTATCGGTTTATGCGCCTATTTTAGAGCCCGAGTTCACCCGCGTGTTAACTGCTGGCGGATATTTATTAACGGTTACGCCAGCAAAACAGCATTTAATGCAGCTAAAACAATATATTTATAACGATGCTAAAGAACATGATGAAGAGAAATTACCGATTGAGCATTTAACTTTGGTGCACCAAGAAAATATCTCGTATCCAATGATTTTAAAAACGGGTGATGACACACTAAATTTACTGGCAATGACCCCGTTTGCTTTTAAAGCCAGTGAAGCGGTAAAGAACAGCTTGCAAAATATGGTTAACTTTAACTGTCAGGCAGACTTTCTTATTCGACTTTATCAAAAGTCGAACTAAAAATGCGCTACAGTGGAACTGTATCGCATAATTATTTTACTTATTGATAACTTTAACCGACTTAAGAGGTCTTATAACGATTTTGAAAAGTTAAGTTTAGTAAATACGCGAGATCAAGATAACGTGGGCGTTGAGTTGATAACTTAATATCACCACCACTTTGATTAACACGCGCAACGCTCTCCTTGTACCAATTAGCCAATGCTGGGGGCAGAAATTTATCCGCTTTAATCCCCATAATAATCAAAGCTTGCAGCGGAAAACTCAATAAGCAGGCACTGTATAATAGCGCCTGTGGTAAAACAGTCACAGA